>NZ_WXWO01000049.1:0-95765 GCF_009904845.1 Vibrio sp. V38_P2S17PM301
TTAAATTAGATTTTATTTATGTGCATGAGAGCCTTTTATTTATTGGCATTGATTGATGAAAGGGTTTATTTATTGATAGATGTATAATGTTTAATTGTTTTAAAATAAATAATTAAAATATTGAGATTTATTCCAAAATATAATGTTTTTTTGTTTGTGTTTTATTTATTAATAGAGTTAAAGCTCTACATTTCCCGGTGATGTATTACTCGATGTGAGCTGGGTTGCGAATTTGTGAGCAGGTGCGAGTGAAATGAATAAGTTTGTGATGTGATTTTTATCAATGATGATATAGTTGCTGACAACGTGTTTTTATGGTGTTGCGATGCGACGGTCTGCTTCTAAACATACTGCGATGTTACTTGCCAGTGCTCTGAGTTGGGCGTTGGTGACTTTGATGCCTGTCATCAATGCACATGGGAGTCAGGCAGGCGTTTGGGCAACGTTGTGTACGATTAATGGCTTTGAACTGGTTCAGATTGAACAGGACAGCCGTGAGACACAGCAGCATGGAAAGCCGTGTCCGTTTAGTCATTTTTCAACCTTTCACCAAATTAAGCTTCCAACTACACCTTTACTTACGCGACTGAGCTATGTCATTTCAGACCGCTACACTTTTTTGGCTCTAAGTGTACGATATGAAAGACAAGTTCCGCGCGCTCCTCCCATTTCCTTTCGATAAGTCAGTACAAAATAAATTGAAAAAGTCTGCCAATATCACCCCGGCGTTCGTCGAGTGGTGATGTTTTTTTGTGTATAAAGGAAATTATTTATGTTGAGTAACTCAACACTGCCTCATCAGTGCGATGCATCACGCGCGAAGTCGCTCTATTTTATGACCTGGCGCTGGCACTTTTATGCGGGTCTGTTTGTGATCCCTTTTTTGCTAATGCTGAGTATTACCGGGCTGGTTATGTTACTGGATGATGAAATCGAACTGGCGCGCTATGAATCGATCATTCAGGTTGAACCTGAGCCACATTCCTTGCCGGTTTCCAAGCAACTGCGAGCGATTAATGCAGCGTTTCCCGGCTACAGCGTGACCCAGTATATCCCGGCAGCATCCGACGATGTTGCGAATCGCTTTTCGATTCAAGCGCCAGACGGACAAACCTTGTTGGCGACGGTCAACCCCTACACTGGTGAAGTGCTGGGGACGATAGACCGCAGCAACAGCATCTATAGCTTTGCAAATGATATCCACGCGACCCTACTACTCGGGCAATGGGGTGATTACCTGATTGAGGTAGCAGCCAGTCTGGGAATGGTGTTGTTGGTCAGTGGGATCTACTTATGGCTACCGCGAGATAACGCCAGTAGAGCGGGCTTCCTTAAGGTTCGAATGAAAAATGGCACACGCATTTTTATGCGGGATTTGCACGCTAATCTGGGTGGCGCCTTGTCTGTTGTCCTGCTGTTTTTCTTGATCTCTGGCTTGTCGTGGACGGGGATTTGGGGGGCGAAACTGGTCCAGGCCTGGAATACATTTCCGACGTATTACACCTGGGGAGACAAGCCGGAATCTGCGCTGACGCACGCCAGTTTGAATCATGGCACCGAAGAAGAGATGCCGTGGAATTTGGAGCAGGCTACTTTGCCGCAATCGCAGGACAGGGTGACTCATGATCATAGTAAGATGGGGCACGAGTCGATGTCCTCGGAAACGTCTTATCACCTCGATCTCGATCACTTGATTGCGCGTGCTAAAAGCATGGGCTTCACTCAATACTCGGTGTATTTTCCAAAATCGGAAACCGGTGTCTTTACGATTGCTGCAAACTCTATGGCCGGGCAGGTAACGGATCCGCGTTTGGATCGCACCAGTCATTTTGATCAGTATTCTGGCCGCTTACTGATGGATGTGACATGGCAGGACTACAGCGTCTTTGCCAAATTGATGGCCGCAGGCGTGTCTTTGCATCAGGGTGATCTGAGTACGCTAAACAAAGTGCTGAATATACTGTTTTGTCTGATGTTCATTTTCTTGGCGGTATCGGGTGGGGTGATGTGGTGGATACGTCGTCCGAGCGGACAGAAAAAGCTTGGTGTGCCGCCACGCTTTCAATCGTCAGGAATATGGAAGACGGGCTTGGTCACGCTGCTTTTGATTGGGGTGGCGTTTCCGATGGCGGGGATCACCATTATTGTCGCGCTGTTACTGGATTGGATGCTATTTAGCCGGGTAGAGCGATTGCGTGTGACATTTCGTTAAACCAAACGAGTCAGTTCAGGCTGACTCTTTTTCATGGCTTTGTCATCTCTGATAAATTTCCAGCGGAAGCTGGTCCGGATCCTGAAAAAATGTGTATCGCTTACCTGTAAACTCATCGGTGCGAACGGGCTCAACTTCGATGCCTTGACCGCACAGGTAAGCCACTACGTTGTCGATATCTTCAACTTCAAAGGCAAGATGGCGTAACCCCTGTACTTCGGGAAAACTGGGACGCTCTGGGGTGTCGGGAAAGCTAAACAGTTCTATTTGCGAACCGTCAGGCAGCGCCAGATCGAGTTTGTACGAGTCTCGGGTTTGACGGTAGTTTTCAGCCACCACCTTCAGGCCTAATACTTCAGTATAGAAATGTTTAGACGCCACGTAGTCTGAACAGATGATCGCAACATGATGAATTCTGGAAAACATGATCACTCCTGAATTGAGGGAGCCGACAGCTTTTCGCGCAGCTCGCGAACCGCGTAGTCTATAAATA
This sequence comes from Vibrio sp. V38_P2S17PM301, assembly GCF_009904845.1. Lineage (NCBI taxonomy): Bacteria > Pseudomonadati > Pseudomonadota > Gammaproteobacteria > Vibrionales > Vibrionaceae > Vibrio > Vibrio sp. V38_P2S17PM301. The sequence continues at coordinate 2,706 of NZ_WXWO01000049.1, forward strand.
CCCGCAGCCGGGCGGGCATATACTTGGTCTGGGGATACTGCATCGCAATCGCGCCGTGGTAATTGCTTTTGATTGTCCAGTCAGGCAGCACCGGTACGACCTGACCGGCGGTGATGGCGTCGGCGATGACAAAGTCATGAAAAATACCAATACCGAGTCCGTTTTTGACGCCATTCAGACGCATCTGGGAGTGATTTACCGCGTAGCGGCCGCGCACTGCAACGGTGTGAAACTCGTCGTCTTTGAGAAAATCCCACAGATTATCGCGTCCGGTTTCCGCCAGATAGAGACAATCATGTTGCTCAAGAGCGGTTGGGTGAGACGGCATGCCATGTCGCTGGAGATAATTCGGGCTGGCACACAAGACCAGGTTAGTCTTACCGATTTCTCGCAGCACCAGGTTTTCATCTGGCTTATCCGTGAGTTTAAACGCGACATCAATATTGTCGCGAAATAGGTCGATCTCGCCGTCAGCGACCCTAAGCTTGAGCTCAATCTCCGGATATTGCTGCAAAAACGGGATCACGAAAGGCTGCAATACGGAGTTGAGAAACGCTTCCGGTGCTGCAACGGTCAGTGAACCAGAAGGCACGCTGTGGTCAGCACTCGACAGCTCGACCGCTTGCTGCGCGGCATTGAGCATAATGACCGCTTGGTCGTAAATCTTCTGACCAGCCTGCGTGATGATGAGTTTGCGTGTTGTACGTTCAAACAGTTTAACCGAGAGTGCTTTTTCCAGCCGGGTGATCAATTTACTCAACGCGGAAGGCGTGACATCGAGCTTTTTGGCAGCGCCGGTAAAGCTGCCTTCCTCCACCACCAGAATAAACATGGCTAAGTCGGGTAACAGGGTAACCAGTTTCGGGTTAAACATAGGATCAGTATCTGCCTTCACATTCTAGGGCACTGAGTTTAATTGATAAATCGTCACATGTAATCCAATAAGGTGGGCTCGGTTTAGCGCCCCCGGATGGGAGAGACATCGCCATTTCCTGTTAAAAAGTTCATTTGTGCCTTGAGTTCACTAATGTTTTTCCATGTCGAGGGATAATCGTTTTCTACCCCATGGCTTACACTAGATGGTAATGAGTTATTACGGTCTGTGACCCTTGTCACACAAAGGCTGACCCTACGATTGAGTGGTATCACACTCAACAGAACAACCAGGAAGGAATGGCAAATGTCTTCTGCATTTTACCAACAAATCCAACAACAGATCGAAGAAGTGAAAGCTGAAGGTCTGTACAAATCTGAACGTATTATCACGTCGCAGCAGCAAGCCGCAGTCAAAATCGCCAGCGGTGAGGAAGTACTGAACTTCTGTGCGAACAACTACCTTGGTCTTGCAAACCACCCTGCGCTGATTGAAGCGGGGAAAGCGGGCATGGACGAGCATGGTTTTGGCATGGCGTCAGTTCGTTTTATCTGTGGTACACAAGACATCCACAAAGAGCTTGAGCAGAAGCTGTCGACCTTCTTGGGCAAAGAAGACACCATTCTTTATACGTCTTGTTTTGACGCAAACGCCGGGTTGTTTGAAACCATTCTGGATAAAGAAGACGCGATCATCTCCGATGCGCTGAACCACGCCTCCATCATTGACGGTGTGCGCCTGTGTAAAGCGATGCGTTTCCGCTATTCCAACAACAACATGACTGAACTTGAAGAGCAGTTGATTGCGGCGAAAGACGCCGGTGCCCGCAATATCCTGATTGTGACCGATGGTGTGTTTTCGATGGATGGCGTGGTGGCCAACTTGCCGGCTATCTGTGATCTGGCGGAGAAATACGGTGCACTGACTATGGTCGATGACTCACACGCCGTAGGCTTTATGGGCAAAACGGGCGCGGGTACCCATGAATATCATGATGTGGTGGATCGCATCGACATCATTACGGGCACCTTGGGTAAAGCCATGGGCGGCGCGTCAGGTGGCTATACTTCGGGTAAGAAAGAAGTGATTGAGTGGCTGCGTCAGCGCTCACGCCCGTACTTGTTCTCAAACTCTGTTGCACCGGCGATTGTCAGCGCATCAATTCGCGTACTGGACTTGTTGCAAGAAAGCGGCGATCTGCGCGATCGTTTGTGGGAAAACGCGACGCACTTCCGCACTCGTATGTCGGAAGCAGGTTTTACGCTGGCTGGTGCTGATCATGCCATCATTCCAATCATGCTGGGTGACGCGAAAGTCGCCGCTGAGTTTGCAGAACGCGCTCTGGAGAAAGGCATCTACGTTATTGGTTTCTCTTTCCCTGTCGTGCCAAAAGGTCAGGCGCGCATCCGCACTCAGATGTCTGCCGCGCATTCACGTGAACAGCTGGATAAAGCCATCGATGCGTTTATCGAAGTTGGCCGTGACATGGAGATCATCAAGTAATGAAAATCAAAGCACTGTCAAAACTAAAGCCTGAAGAAGGCATCTGGATTAACGAAGTGGACATGCCTGAGCTTGGCCACAATGATCTGTTGATCCGGATTAAGAAAACGGCGATTTGTGGGACCGACGTCCATATCTACAACTGGGACGAATGGTCGCAGAACACCATTCCGGTACCTATGGTTGTGGGTCACGAATACGTTGGTGAAGTCGTCGGTATCGGCCAGGAAGTGCGTGGTTTTGCTATTGGCGACCGTGTATCTGGCGAAGGTCACATCACTTGTGGACACTGTCGTAACTGTCGTGGTGGTCGTACCCACCTGTGTCGTAACACTGTGGGCGTTGGTGTGAACCGCACTGGTGCGTTCTCTGAGTATCTGGTGATCCCAGCGTTCAACGCATTTAAGATCCCAGATGAGATTTCTGACGATCTGGCGTCTATCTTTGACCCGTTTGGAAATGCAGTTCACACGGCATTGTCTTTTGATCTGGTCGGTGAAGATGTGTTGATTACTGGTGCGGGTCCGATCGGTATCATGGCGGCGGCAGTCGCTAAGCATGTCGGCGCGCGCCACGTGGTGATCACGGATGTCAATGAATACCGCTTAAATCTGGCTCGTCAGATGGGTGTCACCCGTGCTGTGAACGTTGCTGAACAGAAACTGGAAGACGTCATGGAAGAGCTTGGCATGACGGAAGGTTTTGATGTTGGCCTGGAAATGTCGGGGAACCCGTCTGCGTTCAACTCCATGCTGAAAACCATGAATCACGGTGGTCGCATTGCATTGTTGGGTATTCCGCCATCGGACATGGGCATCGACTGGAATCAAGTGATTTTCAAAGGCTTAGTGATTAAGGGCATTTACGGAAGAGAAATGTTCGAGACGTGGTACAAGATGGCCAGCCTGATTCAATCTGGTTTGGATCTGACGCCAATCATCACTCACCACTATAAAGTTGATGATTTCCAAAAAGGCTTCGACATTATGCGTTCAGGCCAATCTGGTAAAGTTATCCTGGATTGGGAATAACACTCCAAATAAAACAAGCGCTCCGATTGGGGCGCTTTTTAATCGTGGCATAAACTGAGTAATCAATAACTATGCTGTTTGGCAGTTCATATCTTACACCGTTCATGCTTTAACATTGTCCAAATTAGCTGATCGCTTTCGCAATTTTCTTTAACAGTAAGTCAGCAGTAGTGGGTTTTACAGCATAATCTGAAGCGCCATGCTGAATGCATGATTGAATTACTTCTTTGTCAGCATGACTGGTTAGCATAATAATCGGAACGTCTTTGATGACGTCTAATTTTTTGATGGCTTGTAATGTCGAGAGTCCATCCATAATCGGCATGTCTATATCTAAAAGTATAACGCTAGGTAACATTACTTTTGCTTTTATTAATGCTTCAACGCCATTGCTGGCTAGCTCAACCTTAAATCCTCTTGGTTCCAAAATCGTCATTATTATTTTCTGCATAACAGGTTGATCCTCCGCCACGACGATAACTTTTTTCTTATTATTTAATTTTGGTCTGATTTCGTCGAGCATACTAGAAAAGGTTTGTAGTATATCTGAACTACTCTCCTTATATATTTGTAAGTTTTCTCGAAAAGATTTTAAAGAGAAATTAAACGATTCATCTCTTTTTATATGCTCAGGAAGAGATTTAATAATATTAGTAAAGGATTTATCCCATTCTGAAGTAGGTACGTGTTTTAATAAATTATCTAGAGGTGAGACAAGACTTTTAAATTCCTGGTTTTTTACATCTATTATATGGTCAACATCGTTTTTACACTGAGATATAGAATCAATACTTTGACTTAGTGAATTGAGTAGGCTGGCATTATCTCCAATTACTTCTAGTAAATGGACATCGGCCATTAAATGCTCGGCTAAACGTTTGATTGTCAATTTTAATCGGTTTGCATCGTATATTGGTTTTACGATTTCGTATATATAAAACTCATTTTCACTACAAAGAGTATAGGCTTTTTGTCGGCTTGATTTGTCGCATAGCAATATATCAAAATGTGGAGTTTTAGAATGGGATTTCAACGCATGGTGTTCACGAATAAGTGAGGCAAGCTGATAGGCATCTATTGCATGTTCAAAAACGTAAACGTAGATAATACTAACATGATCTTCTGTTAGTTTTTTTGCAAATTTGCTGTGTTCTGAATTTTTGTTAATTTTTGAAATATCATTGAACATGCTCTCAAATATAGGAATGATGATATCGACCATCTCAGCGTCGTTATAGAAAATATATACACTTGTTTTATCAAACACCATGCTTCCCTCATGCGTTCTTTATCTTTATTTGTTCGACTACAATTTTTAGGACAACCCAGTCTTTATCGTTATTGCGCGTCTTCATCCATGCGCCAAAGTCTAATTTCTTATGCAAATAATGAAGAGCTTAGCGATTGGCTTGTTCAAATAGTAGCTGTTTGATGAAGTTTTCACTGAGCACGTTTTTCTCCCGTTGAAGGTTAAATTATTTTTTCTGCTTTGAGTTGAGTTTCAACAAGCTGCATCATGGCTTGTATCTCTACTACTTTTTTGCTGGTGTAATTAGAGTCACTGTGCTGGTTTTCTAGATTTCGGAATAACTCTCCTAGCTTTAACACCCCGCTAGACGATGCAGAGCCCTTTGCTCCGTGAGCTAAGCTCCTAATATCCTCGGGGCGATTTTTCTGAACGGCGATTTTTATTTTTTCGAAGTCATTGGTAACGCTATCCCAAAACATTGAAAGTACAGCGCGTTGCATTTCTTTATCTTCACTGCCGATGACGCTGGAGAGATGCTGGTAGTCAATGAGGTTGCTATCATGAGTGATTTCGACAGTAAGATCGTTAAATTGATCCGTTGAAGAGTGCTCGTTGATATTCTTCTTGTCTCGCAATGCCTTTCCACGTAATCGCAGTGACAGCACCTTCTTCAACGTAGAAAGCTCAACGGGTTTGGCTATATAGTCATCCATTCCAGATTCTAAGCAATGCTCGGCTTCGCCCACTAATGCATTGGCGGTAAGCGCGACAATGATGGTACGTTCTAAACCGAGCTCAGCTTCGACTCGGCGGACTTCGGATGTAAGCTCAAAGCCATCCATTTCAGGCATATGGCAGTCGGTCAGCACCAATGAATACTCTCCATCCATCCACCGTTCGAACGCTTCTTTGCCGTTTTCGGTCATTTCATATTTATAACCCAACTTTTTGAGCTGCTGAGCGAGAACTAGTTGATTGGTCGGTTGATCTTCGGCACATAGAATCACCGCACTGCTGGTCTCATCCTGATGCTCTCCATGCTCACGAGGTTCGGTATCTTGGTAGAAACTATCGGACCATTCAAAATCGGGGCTTTTGTTACCAGACAGGACCGCAAGTCCGGTCATCAGTTCACTGGGCTTTAGTGGATGAACTCCCACAACGAATTTGTTTGGACGCACATAGCCATCGGCGGATGCCGGGCTGTCATCCAATTCGAGGTAGCGAACGGCATCGTTACCGGACACATCAATGTGTTGATCAGTAATCACAATCGTTTTCGATGAAAAGCGAAAGCCATTGGTTTGGTCTGAGGCTACATGAATGCTCTGGGGGTTGAAGTGAGAGAGTATGGTCTCAATGGATTGTTGAAGGTATTGGTCGTCAATGCGCAACACAATAGAATATGGTGATAAGTCATACTGACCAAACAAGAGTCCAGAACCGGTTGAATCTATTGGTATTGCCACTGAAAACTGACTGCCTTTATTGGGTTCGCTGACCACATTGATGGTACCGTTCATTAGTTCTATGAAGGACTTGCTAATGCTCAGGCCCAAGCCAGTTCCTCCATATTTGCGCGTTGTCGAGCTGTCAGCTTGTGTAAATGGTTTGAACAGACGAGCGACCTGTTCGGAGTTCATACCCACGCCATTGTCGGCTACGGTCACCATCAAATTCTGTTCACGATAACTTATGATCAGTTTTACGTATCCTATCTCCTGCTCGCTGTTGGTAAACTTAATGGCATTGCCGAGCAGGTTTAAGATAATCTGACGGGTTCTCACAGGATCTAAGCTAAGCTTTTCGGGAAGGTTTGTTTCAAAACACAGGTAAATCCCCACCTGTTTTTGATGGGCGTTCACCCATAGGGCTTCCGCTGTTTTTTCAATTAGGTGCAGAATATGGACGTCAGTTAGATCGAGCTCCATCTGACCCGACTCGATTTTAGAAAAGTCTAATATATCATTGATGATTTCCAGTAATGAGAAGGAAGAGTCACGTATGGTGCTCACCATTTTTCTCTGATCGTTAGTCAGCTCAGTTTCTCTTAGCAAATCAACCATGCCAACCACGCCATTCATGGGTGTGCGTATTTCATGGCTCATTGTTGCCAGAAAGCGTGATTTTGCTTCGTTCGCCTGTCTGGCCGCTAGAGTTTCCTTCTCTAAAGCTGCCTGAGCATCTTTTTCGTCGGTAATGTCCAGGTTAATACCAAACACCATCTCATAGCCTGACTCCTTATCGAGTACAACGTCACCCGCAGCTTTGATCCACTTCGTCTGGTTTGTCGATTGATTGATGATTCTGAACTCTGCGTTAAATACATCTTTACTGCTCAGGCTGTGTTCAAAAGCGTGTGTGGCTTTGTCTGCATCACTTGGATGTAGCGCCTGTTTCCAGTGTTCATAATTGAGCTCTACGCCGTGTTCGATGCCATACAAGGCGTACATATTGTCGTCCCACTTCAAATGGCCGGTATGGGTATTAAGTACCCAATTACATATTCCGCCCGCATCTGAAGCGAGACGCATGCCTCTCAACAGTTCGTCTCTTGCTGCTTTGGCCGAACGTAACTCTTCTTCGATTCTTTTTCTGTTAGATATGTCCTCAATGACAGAAATGAAATATTTTGGACGCGTGTCCTCATCGAACACGACTGAGACGGACAGTGTTGCCCAGAAAGTTTCATTCGCCTTGTTGATGTAGCGCTTGTCGATGGTGAAGGTGCGTTGTTGACCTTCAAGAAGCGCAGACACCATCTCTTGGCTTCTTGTCTGATCATCTGGATGAGTGACATGGCTGAGCTTCATTTCTAGTAGTTCCTGTTCACCGTAACCAAAAATGTCACACATTTTGTCGTTAACCTCGATGAACCTGCCGTCTAAGGCAACCCGGCAAATACCTACAGCAGCCTGGCTGAATGCAGCACGATAAATGATTTCACGCTCACGAAGCTCACTTTGGAGAGCTTGTTCTCTCCGCTTTATCTCTTCCTGAATGGTGATGTCTTTCACCATGCCAACAAAAACCTGTGAATCACCGACTTTGGTTTCACCGACGGAGACTTCAATAGGAAAAACGCGTCCTGACTTGTGAAGCCCCTTAACTTTCCGAGGTGCCCCTATCAGTTTTTTATTTCCCGTAAATAAAAACGTATTAAGGTAATTGTCATGTTCTCCTGCGTACTGGTCGGGCATCAGTATTGAAACATTCTCTCCAATGAGATCATCCCGAACTCTGCCAAAGATCAGTTCGGTAGAGCGGTTTATGTCCAAAATCTTTCCTTGGGCATCAATGACTACTGTGCCATCCAGAGCGGTATCGAAGACAGTGCGAAGGCGAGTTTCCGACTCTCTGGCTTCTTGCGTTCTTCTCTCGATTTCTTGTTCGAGTTTTAGGGTATTTTCTTCTTCACGTCGCTTGATATCGGTAATGTCGGTTTGGATACCGATAAAGTGCGTCATGATGCCTTCTTCATTGAAAACTGGGTCGATTCTCAAATTGTTGTAAAAGAGCGTGCCATTTTTTCTGTAGTTACGAAGCACAACGGAGCAGGATGTTTTGTTTTGTAACGCCAGTCGTATCTTGTCTAATCCCGGTTGGTCACGATCATCATTCTGAAGAAAGCGGCAATTTTTGCCCAAAACCTCCTCACGACTGTATCCGGTGAGAAGTTCAAACGCCTTGTTAGTGAAGACAATCGGAAAGTCAGGCTTACTCACTTCGCTGACAATAATACCGGAAGTGGTGGAATCGATAGCTTTACTTTGAATATCGAGTAAAAATCGTTGTTCGTCAGTTTCTTGGCTTAGTTTTTCTCTCTCTATGACAATATCTTTGAGGTTATCAAGTTCCGACACCATCACAGCGATTTCATCCTGCCCGTAAACCTTGGGTAAGATGACATCTTTTTCACCATTGGCCAGGCTTTTGATTGCATATGAAAGTTCTCGCAAAGGACGGGCAATCTTTTTACTGAGATAGAAGGACACGATGACAATAAGAGCCAGGAGCAGCAATGAAACCAGAAATGTACTGCGGAATAACATATTGGATTCATAAAATGCTTCGTTTACCGCAATACGGATCATGACAGACCAACCTAGGCCCGGGTAATCATACGCGCCATTGGTATGAGCATAACCAGTGACTTGGTTGATCTGTTTACGAAAGTGCGTGGAGATATTTGAGCCGCTTCTGCCCGCGACCGCTAGACGAGCGCCTTCCACTCCATTTTTAGCCAAATTGAGCTCGCCAATTATAGAAAAATCACGGATGTATTTAGGCTTACTCTGTCCTACGGGATCATAATCAACGATGATCCTACCCTGATTGTCAAGGATGGTAAGTTCTGAGCTCAGAAAGCCTCGATTAGAAAGCAGCTCATAAGTTTCAGCGACGATGTTCTCCACAACAGAGAAATCAACCACATTCACCCAAAGTCCGGTATTGTTCCCATTTTTGTCTCGAATGAGTGCAGCAAAAATCATGTCAAAAGAGTTGGGGTTATCATCTATCAGAAAGCGTCGTGGGCCAACGACGTAACTGCTTTCTGGTTTGTCTGGAGAAAGCGTATTCCCATCAACGGCCTCTTGGAACCAAGTGCTATTTTTGACTTTTTCCGCTGTCGTCTGGACATTGGGTAATGTCTTACCAAATTGATTTTTCGTACTTTGTGCGAGTAAATTACCTTGCAGATCAAACACCATGATCCGTCGGTAGACTTTATAATTTCGGACCAGATCGTTTAGGCTGGACGCAAAATCTGGGCTTGAAGAGATAAACCCGAGTCTACCTTCATCGACTTCCCCCAATGCTAAGCGAAACGCTTGTACGTCATGGTAGCGTTCGAATAAATTACGCTCTATTAATCGAATCAGGAGAGTGGCCTCTCTTTCGATATTGGTTAACGTTGTGTCTTGGAGAATATCTTTACCTTTCTGAGAAACAATCGTAACAACGCCCAACATAACTAGGCTTAAGCTTAAAAAAAGCAGGGGAAGTTTGATGGAAAACTTCATTCAGTACGCTCTTTATTAGGGACAGGAGTTCGAATGAGAGAGGCTATTTCGTCTAACGGTCCCGGCTTCGAGTATAAATACCCTTGTCCGGAGTCACACCCTGCCTTGAGTAAGAAGTCTTCAACATCGTTAGTTTCGATGCCTTCCGCAACCACTTCTATTCCCATTGCTTTGGCCATTTTTATACTTTGCTCAACGATCGCCGCTGATTTGGCATTGGTTAGGCAATCAAATACGAAGCTTTTGTCTATTTTAAGCTCATTAAATGGAATAGCGTGAAGCTTGGCAATGGAGGAGTAGCCGGTGCCGAAGTCGTCGATGGAGAGCTTAAATTGCATCATTTTTAACCTGAGCATTTGAATGTCTATGGTGGTAGGGTCCGGCGCTATCGCCGTTTCGGTAAGTTCACAAATAATTTGTTGTGGTGGTATACCATGAGAATTAACTATGTGGCTTAACCATTTAGGAAATTCTTGGTTTTCCAAAACTTTACCGGAAATATTGAAAGCGAGAGTCAGTGATTTTCTGTTGGGAAATTCCTTAGCGAACGATGTTAAAGCTTTCTCAATCACTCGTTGAGTCAGGTTCAATATTAGGGTTGCAGATTTTTCAGCCGCAGGAATGAAGCTGTCTGGATAAATCAACAGGTCGTTTTCGTCGATGATGCGAACCAGTGCTTCCAATCCTTTCACTTTTTTTGTGCGCAGATCTAACTGGGGTTGAAAGTATGCCTCCAAGTGGTCACTGTTGAGGTGGTGAGTCAACTCTTCTTCCGTTAGCTCTCTATACCGCTTTGCTTTGTTGTTCGGGTTCGGAAGCATCCTGATCGTATCAATCACTTTTTGAACGATTTGGAACGTGATTGGTTTTTCAACACAACCAATAATTCTTAAGTCGTAAAGCCGAGCCAAATTAGATGTCGACGCGAGTACCTCTTGTTCCTGACTGCTAATGATGATAACGGCGCCAGTAAACTTACTTTCACCCAGAAATCGTAATACTTCAAAGCCATCTTCAATCGGCATGTCTAGATCACAAAAAATCGCATCAAAGGTATGAAAAGCGATCAAATCTTTCGCTTGCTTGCCATTTTCTGCTTCGTGGATGTTTTGGATCCCCAAGTTACCCAAACATAGCGCCAAGGTATGCCTGATGACCTGCTGATCATCGACAACCAGAATGCTAGAGTGCGTAATCGACACAGAGACCTCCCTTACTTAAGTATTAAATTTTGCTTTCTTCTTAATACGTTAGTTTAGGTAGGGGATATCAATTTTGCCAAAAATCTTCTAAGCGGTTGGCGCTCCAAAAGGTGGTATGTAACGGCTTGACCTATACATCATTTTTGAAGAAAAAATCACGTTTCTTCTGCTTTGTTCAGCGGTTAGCGCTGCGATCAGGTAACCTAAGTATCAGTTGATAAATAAGTGACTTCTCAAGAAGTTGTACTGTAGTTCAGGTGGTTTATGCAGAATGTAGCAGTTAAGCATCGAGACGGAATTTTGCGCAAGAAGCGAGCGAAAGTCTTGTCTTATGTGTGGTTGCTGAGCCTATTTCTGGCTTTTGTGTTTACCTTAGTGTTTGTTAAAACCAACTACAGTATCGAGGACCGTAGAGAAGTCAGTTATTTAGAATCGTTGGGAGACATCAGAAACGCGCTAGACAACGAGTTGGGCGTTGTCGGTACGTATTTACACTATATCTCCAGCAGTGTTCTGACCAAATCGACACTGGAAGAAGGTGATGAAACCGCGAAAGCGTATTTAACTTCATTAATGTTTCAGGTGGGGGCGCTTCATGATCGCTATAGCCAAATCCGGGTGTTGGACAAATATGGCCAGGAAGTCGTTCGGATTGATCAGTTGCCAGACACCACGTTGTTATTAATCCTAGACGATAAATTGCAAGAAAAAGCCAACCGATATTATTTTCGTGATGCCCTTGAATTAGAGTCGGGTGAGGTATACACCTCGAAATTCGATTTGAATATCGAAAACGGTAAAGTGGAGAAACCAATCAAACCTACGATTCGGTTCTCATCTCCAGTTCGCCAAGAGGACGGTACACTACTTGGCGTTACCGTAATTAACTATAACGGTGAAAAGCTTCTAAAACTCATCGATCGTTCCAACCGCTTTAAAGGCAACCCTGTCTATTTGATCAATAAAGAAGGGTATTACCTGAAAGAGGGCGAAGCGGAAAAAGAGTGGGGTTTTATGTTTGACTCTCGTAAAGAGGTGCGTTTTTCTCACGATTACCCTGAAATATGGCGACAACTTACACAGACAAATATTGGTAAATTTGTTTCTGACGACGGCGAGTATTACGCGGTTAAGTTGGAGTTGAAGCCTGGCGGCGTTCACCGCGCAATTAATGCAGAAGAAGTGTATCTGGTTCAGTTTGTCTCTAATGCTTATGTTACAGAGTCGCAGGGTTCGCTCATTTATGGGCTGGTGATTCTTGGGTTGTTTTTGGTGCCATTATTGGCATTTTTGGCCTATAAACTGGCAATATCTCAGGTGGAGCGGGAGTACTTGCTTAACGAGTTAGTATTTGAAGCAAGTCATGATCCGCTTACAGAGTTGTATAATCGACGCGCTATCATTGAGCAATTACAGCGCAATATACAATTGAGTCGCAGGCGTCATTCGGAATTGGCTGTGAGCTTTATTGATGTGAATGATCTTAAAATGACGAACGATCATTTCGGTCATGATGCTGGGGACGAAATGATTGTGGGGCTGGCGACCAGTATTCGCCAAACGGTAAGAGGTTCCGATCTGGCAGCCAGAATTGGTGGTGATGAGTTTTTGATCGTATTTGATGATTGTAATGTTAGCGAAGCGAATTTCGTTATGGAACGTATTCAGAAGAAATACGCCGATTTGGGTAAGGAAGCAAAAAACACAACCTGGCATTTCAGTTATGGCTGTGCGCAATTGCAAGCCAACGATACCCCCGAGTCACTGATCGAGCGTGCCGATAAGATTATGTATAAATACAAACAGGCGTACAAACAAAGTCAGCATTTAGGTTGATAGTTTGCTATAGCATCTGTTTTTAAACAATATGTTAAATACTTTTGGGAGCGAGGTTTTATTCTTAATTTAACAGATGTGTTTTTCCTGTTGCTGACTTGAAATAAGATTTTATAAATTTTACATTGAAGCGTATTTAAATCATTTTCGATCGCAACTATTTAATCCAAATACGATGTTTGCACGTATTAAATCTACTCTTGAACGGACATCATCTATATAGGAGAACACATGAACGAATTGGAGAAAACGCTACTTAATATTCGCAGCCTGAGAGCATTTGCAAAAGAATTGACTCTGACGCAATTAGAAGATGCGTTAGGGAAGTTTACCACGGTAGTGGATGAGCGCAGACAAATTGAGGAACAACTGCGCCAAGAGCAGCAGGAAAAAGAAGCCAAGCTCGCTGAAATCGCTCAGCAAATCTCACAACAAGGGTTGGATGTGAATGATCTGGTGGCGGCGTTGTCTTCTAAAAAGGCCACGGCCGGCAGCAAGCGCAAACCTCGTCCAGCCAAATATCAGTATGTGGATGGTAAGGGCAAAACCAAAACCTGGACAGGCCAGGGCAGAACGCCAGTTGTCATCCAGGAAGCGTTGGATAATGGTCAGGCGTTAGAAGAGTTTTTGATTCAGTAAGTTCGGGGTAACGACCGACCCTGAGAAGAGCAGATTGGAAAAGTAGAAGCAGTGATGCTTCTACTTTTTTGTTTCTGTGCCGCTAGAGTGGCTGCGACAACTAACTGTTAATGAATTCTTTGTCATTAAATTGCCGCAAAAACTAGATGTCATCGAGCCTTTGTGAAAAATTGACTCTGTGATATCAGTTCCGTTCTATTTCATGCTGTTGAATATGGCAATATTGCCCATCCAGATAAGCAGGGTACGTGCCTGTTGCTACTGATGGAGTGCGTTGGCCGCTTCCGAGTTTCCCTGCCGCAATGCTGAGGACGTTTGTCTTCAATAGGTTTTTCGACATGGTTTAACGCAATTAAGTTGATCGGTTATCGGATCATGATCAGCAGAGTAACCGTGCAAAAAATAAATAAATAAATGAGTGGGTGATGAATTGCCTGTCGCCTATCTCTAAAAAATAGTAAGAGGAATTGTTGTGGACGTAAAACAAACAACGTTAGGGACTGTGCTGTGTATTCGTAAACACCTGACTCTGCCTGAAGTTGGGCATGTCAGTCAGGACTGCTGCAGCGCCATATTGGATATTATTGACCGTTCGGCGTTAACGGTGACCGGTCCGTGGCATTTTGTATCGTATGGTCTGCCGGACGACACGGAATCGGAATTCGAGATTGAGTTCTGTCTTCCTGTCGTTGGCGACGGCCCTGAAGCATTAGCGCATCAGGCTGAGTACCACACACTGCCAGCGTTTCGCTGTGCGACTCGTCAGTACAGTGGTGAGTTGTCGGGGTTGTTCGAACATGGTTACCGTCCGCTGCTCGAAGCCATCAAAGCTGAAGGCTATGAGTTGACCGGAGAGAGCCGCGAAGTTTACCACCAATGGTTCGGTCCAGGTTCCGCGGACAATGTGATTGAAATCCAATTCGGCATCCGAGATGCAGACTAACGGGCAGTCCTCCCATGAAGCAATTAATTAAGCAGACATGTAAACACAATAAGCAACACAACCGGGTATTGGGTGTGGTGGATAGCGGGGATTCGAATCACAGTGCAAAAGCCGATGCGGTTGAATACCTTGCTGGTCGGAATCGTTGTGGTCAATGTTCCTTCGAGACAGCCTCTTTTACCGAAGGCAGACGGTTTGGCGCCTTTAAAACCATCCAAGGTCTGGAAGGGCAGGACGACGTGCGTCCATATCGATTGGGCGCCTGGTTCGCTGGCTTCACGATTGCGTTGATTCTGGCTCTGGCTGGTTTTTTGGCTTATACCGTTCCGGAGCAGTTAAAGACCAAACAATTTTGGGAATACCTGGCGCCAGCCAGCATTGCGATTATTGCATTTGCGTCATTGGATGATGTTAACGCCACCCGATTCAGTAAATGCGCGAACTTATTTGCTGCGATAGTGGCTTTGGGCGTATTTATTGCGGGGCTGAGTTCGATTGAATGGACACTTTGGAATGGCTGATTATTTGGCATAACATCGCAGTGCAAACCAATCAAAAAGCCACCCAATGTCGGGTGGCTTGTGTGTCTGTGAGCAGACGGGTTAATCGTAAATCGTCGGGATCGGTTGACGTTTATGCTGAGTGGCTTGGTAGATGCGTACCAGACGCTCAACCACGTAGGTGTCAACCGGTTTGCCTTCCAGAAAGTCATCAATTTGATCGTAGCTCAGGCTCAGCGCCTCTTCGTCCGCTTTTTGTGGTGCGAGCTCTTCAAGATCCGCTGTTGGCGTTTTTTTCACTAATAGCTCTGGTGCGCCCAGCGCGCCGGCCACTTCACGCACCTGACGTTTACTCAGGCCAAACAGAGGAGCTAAATCGCACGCGCCATCGCCGAACTTGGTGTAAAAGCCGGTAATGTTTTCTGCGGAGTGATCGGTACCCAGCACCAGGCCGCCAACGTAACCCGCAATCTCATATTGTGCCACCATGCGGGTACGGGCTTTGACGTTGCCTTTGACGAAGTCCACCTTGGCAAGATCTGAAGGAATCAGTCCTGTTCCTTCCAAAGCCGCATGCGTAGCGGCGTGCGTGCCATCAACACCGCCTTTGATGTTCACCGAAACAGAGTGAGTCGGCTTGATGAAAGAGAGTGCTAATTGCGCCTCGTCTTCATCTTTCTGCTCACCGTATGGAAGGCGAACGGCAATAAACTGATGGTTGCCTGAACCGGTTTCAGCATTGAGCTGTTCAACGGCCAATTGAGCCAGACGTCCACACGTGGTTGAATCCACGCCGCCACTAATACCCAAAACCAGTGATTTGCAGCCAGATTCAAGCAACTTACGTTTGATAAATTCGATTCGACGGGTAATCTCGAACTGGGGATCGATGGATGGCAGAACTCGCATCTCATCTCGGATCATCTGTTCCATTAGGTTTCCTTCCTGCAAGCAAATTATGTTTTAATTTTAATGCTAGTATCATACCGAATTCGAAAAATTAGAAAACTGTGATCATAGTTTTCACAATGTGCAAGGTAATAAAATGACCAAAATCGCCGTGTTTGGGAGCGCTTTTAACCCGCCGAGTCTGGGTCATCAAAGTGTGATTGCGTCTCTCAGCCATTTTGACCGGGTGCTGCTGATACCGAGTATCTCCCACGCGTGGGGCAAAGAGATGCTCGATTATGGTGCGCGATGTGAGTTGGTGGATCTATTCATTGAAGATATGGCTCTGGACAACGTTGCCCGTTCAGATATTGAAGAAGCACTGCATCAACCGGGAGAGAGTGTGACGACCTACGCAGTCTTGTCTCGTTTACAAGAAAGTTTTCCCTTGTCTGAATTAACATTCGTGATGGGGCCGGATAATCTGTTCAACTTTGCTAAGTTTTATAAAGCAGATGAAATTACGCAGCGTTGGTCTGTGATGTCGTGCCCACAAAAAGTGGCGATTCGTAGCACGGATATTCGTGACGCGATCACGCAGGCGAGATCGGTTGAGCATCTTACGACGCCATCGGTGGCCGAAGCACTGCGTGAAAAAAGATATTATCAATGAATTAGTGGTGGGTTATGTCTATAAAGCTGAGCGTTGTATGGATAGCTTTATTCCCCGGATTCACGCTGGCGTGTGATCTGTTTGACCCGCCTTATGCCTCAGATAATGACTCAGTCATGTTTCATTCGCCCGCGGGCGTGTGTTTCTCCTTTCAAGAAGGCGTGGATTACGCGACAGAGAAGCTTGAGCAACTGTCGCTGCTCAGTGAAGATCCACAAGATGATGCGGAGAGTGAATACTGGAACGACTGGATTACTCTCGATGACACCAACCCACTGCTTACCCAAAGCCTGGAATCCAACTACTTTGGTGTCGGAATTTGGCTGCCCTCTGAAGTCGAAGATCGGATGCACGACATGCAGGCAGGGGAGTGGATCATCAATCATGGGTTGCAGTTCAGTGTGGGCTTAGGAGACAAACAGGCAGGTAAGCCACGCATGCGGTTTGACTACCGTTGGCACAACCAGTATGACGGTGATGTTCTGATGCAAGTGGAAGTGCCTTTCTAATTTCTGACCGAAACCATATTCAAATCAAAACTGTGACGTCGATTGTTATTTTCCTCAATTCGTTTAGAATGGCCGGATGCTTGTCATGATGCATCTGTATTTGTATCAAAGCCTGCATTGTTCATGTTTTAAATCAAATGCTTTTCGCTACTTTCCCTTAAAGCATAAAACCAACACGTGTTGCTTGGTGTGCAACACCACTGTAAAGGACATAGTATGCCAATTATTACTCTTCCTGACGGCAGTCAACGTCAATTTGATAATCCAGTTTCTACTCTTGAAGTCGCTCAGTCGATTGGACCGGGTCTCGCTAAAGCGACCATTGCGGGTCGTGTGAACGGCAATCGCGTCGATGCTTGTGATCTGATTGAAGAAGACGCCAGCCTGGAAATTATTACCGCGAAAGATGAAGTCGATGGCTTGGAAATCGTTCGCCACTCATGTGCTCACCTTCTGGGGCATGCACTGAAACAGCTGTATCCTGAAGCGAAAATGGCTATTGGCCCGACGATCGACAGTGGTTTTTACTACGATATCGATTTGGAGCAATCGCTGACGCAAGAAGATCTGGAAAAGATCGAAAAGCGGATGAAAGAGCTGGCGAAAACCAAATATCAGGTTATCAAAAAGAAAGTCAGCTGGCAGGAAGCGCGCGATACTTTTGAATCTCGCGGCGAACCATACAAAATGGAAATCCTGGACGAAAACGTGTCTCGCGACGATCGTCCAGGTCTGTACCACCACGAAGAATACATTGACATGTGTCGTGGTCCGCACGTCCCAAATATGGGCTTTTGTCAGCACTTTACATTGTTGAACGTGGCCGGCGCGTACTGGCGTGGTAACAGTGACAACAAGATGCTGCAGCGGATCTATGGTACGGCTTTCCACGATAAGAAAGCGTTGAAAGCGCATCTGACTCGCCTGGAAGAAGCGGCCAAGCGTGATCACCGCAAGATCGGTAAACAGCTGGATCTATTCCACATGCAGCAAGAAGCACCGGGCATGGTGTTCTGGCATCATAACGGCTGGTCCATTTTCCGTGATCTGGAAGTGTTTGTTCGTGAAAAGTTGACTGAGTACGGTTACCAGGAAGTGAAAGGCCCGCTGATCATGGATCGCGTGCTGTGGGAGCGTTCTGGTCACTGGGACAAATACGCAGAAGCGATGTTCACGACATCTTCTGAGAACCGTGATTACGCGCTGAAGCCAATGAACTGTCCAGGTCACGTGCAGATCTTCAACCAGGGTCTGAAATCGTACCGTGATTTGCCGCTACGTATGGCGGAGTTCGGTTCTTGTCACCGTAACGAGCCGTCTGGTGCACTGCATGGCATCATGCGTGTACGTGGCTTCACGCAGGACGATGCGCATATTTTCTGTACTGAAAGTCAGATCCAGGAAGAAGTGACTAACTGCATCAAGATGGTGTACGACACATACCAGACGTTCGGCTTTGACAACATCGTTGTTAAACTGTCCACTCGTCCGGAAAAACGTGTGGGTTCGGATGAAATCTGGGACCAGTCAGAGGAAGCACTGAAGAAAGCGCTGGAAGCGATGGAAATTCCATTCGAAATTCAGGAAGGCGAAGGTGCGTTCTACGGTCCAAAGATCGAATTTACCCTGTACGACTGTCTGGATCGCGCATGGCAATGTGGTACGGTTCAGCTTGACTTCAACCTGCCGGGCCGCCTGGGTGCGACTTATGTGGGTGAAAACAACGAACGTCTGGTTCCGGTGATGATTCACCGCGCTATCTTGGGATCGCTGGAGCGCTTTATCGGTATTCTTATCGAAGAGTATGCCGGATTCTTCCCAACTTGGCTGGCGCCAGAGCAAGCTGTCGTTATGAACATTACGGACAAACAAGCTGATTACGCTCAGGAAGTTGCTCAAAAACTACAAAAATGTGGAATTAGAGCAAAAGCAGACTTGAGAAATGAGAAGATTGGCTTTAAAATCCGCGAACATACATTGAAGCGTGTCCCGTATATGCTGGTTTGTGGCGACCAAGAGATGGAAGCCGGTGAAATTGCAGTACGGACTCGTAAAGGTAAGGACCTTGGTAAGTTTAAAGTGGATGATCTGATATCGTACATCCAAACCGAGGTTTCTAGCCGTAAGCTCAATCTGGAGGAATAAGCTATTAAAGGCGGAAGACGCGGCCAACAACCGGCCAAACAAAACCAGCACCGTTTGAACGGTGAAATTCGTGGCGTTCGTGAAGTTCGTTTAACTGGCGCTGACGGTGAATCTGTAGGTATTGTTTCAATCCAAGAAGCACTGGCAGCAGCCGAAGAAGCTGGTATGGATCTCGTAGAGATTAGCCCTAACGCCGAGCCACCTGTTTGTCGTGTGATGGACTATGGCAAATTCCTGTTTGAGAAGAGCAAAGCTCAAAAAGAGCAGAAGAAGAAGCAAAAGCAGATCCAGATTAAAGAAGTAAAATTCCGACCTGGAACTGATATTGGAGACTATCAGGTAAAACTACGCAACCTGACGCGTTTCCTTGAAGAAGGCAACAAAGTGAAGGTAACAATTCGCTTCCGTGGCCGTGAGATGGCACACCAAGACATCGGTGTCGACGTTCTAAACCGCTTAAAAGAAGATACTGCAGAACTTGCTGTAGTAGAATCTTTTCCTAGCCGTATTGAAGGTCGTCAGATGATCATGGTGTTAGCCCCTAAAAAGAAGTAATTAGCGGCTCATAAAGTAATTGAAACCCAGCCGTTTCAGACGGTTGGGTTTTGTTCGCCCTAATTACATTGTTTATTAAACTACTACAATGCGGAGTTATTCATCATGCCTAAGATGAAAACCAACAAAGGTGCTGCTAAGCGTTTCAAGAAAACTGCTGGTGGTATTAAGTACAAGCACGCTACTAAACGTCATATTCTGACTAAGCGTACTACTAAGAACAAGCGTCAACTACGTCCAAACTCAATTCTTCCAAAATGTGAAGTTGCTGCAGTTGTTCGTATGATGCCATACGCTTAATTCTTTTTAGTTTAATTATCGTTTAGTTTAGGAGAGACATAATGCCTCGCGTAAAACGTGGTGTACAAGCTCGTGCACGTCATAAGAAAGTTCTGAAACAAGCTAAAGGTTACTACGGTGCTCGCTCTCGCGTATACCGCGTAGCTTTCCAAGCAGTAACCAAAGCTGGTCAATACGCTTACCGTGACCGTCGCAACAAGAAACGTCAATTCCGTCAACTGTGGATTGCACGTATCAACGCTGCTTCTCGTCAAAATGGTCTGTCTTACAGCCGTTTCATCAACGGTCTTAAGAAAGCATCTATCGAGATCGACCGTAAGATCCTTGCGGACATCGCGGTATTCGACAAAGCTGCATTTGCAGTACTTGTTGAAAAAGCAAAAGCTGCTCTTTAATTTGCAGTTTTAGGTTTAAGAAAAGGGAGAGCTCAGGCTCTCCTTTTTTATTGCCTTACTGCTCCATTTAGAGCCTCGAAAGTGGGCTCAATACGCCACTGGCTCCTCTCTCTAATACATGCGTATATATTTGAGTCGTTCTGACGTCACTGTGCCCAAGTTGTTCTTGTACTGTGCGAATATCTGCACCAGCTTCGAGTAAGTGTGTAGCGAAGCTGTGCCTCAATGTATGACATGAAACTATTTTGTTGATATTGGCATCTCTCGCTGCTCGTTTCACACATCGCTGAATGACACTCTCATTCATGTGGTGGCGGTTAAGTAAACCAGTTTCATGGTTGCAGGATGTTTTTAGCGACGGAAACAAAAAATGCCAGTTGAATTCAAGGTGAGCTTCGGGATATTTCTCTCGTAAGGCAAACGGGAGCGCTACGCCATCGTAACCCTGAGTATTGATATCTTTGTTGTAGTATTTTTTGGCCATCTGCATTTGATGCTCTAATTGAGGATACAGTTCCCTTGCGAGTGTCACAACGCGGTTCTTATTACCTTTCCCTTGCCAGATTCTTAGAGCGCCGTAATCAAAGTCTATATCTTGAATTCGTAATCGTAAGCACTCCATTAAACGTAAGCCAGAGCCATACAATAGCTTTATCTGCAGTTCGTATTTTGGATCGATATGAGCAACAAAGCGTTTCATTTCAGCATGAGTCAGGACTACTGGGAGTTTCTTATCTCTTCCGGACTTCTGAAACCTCATTTCTAAAGACAAGGGTTCTTTGAGAATCTCCCTGTATAAGAACTGAATTGCGTTGAGAGCAAGGGCCTGTGTTTTAGCTGCAACGTTGCGCTGCGCCGAAAGGTACGTCAAATATAGCTCAACCTCTTTATCATGTAGGGTTCGAGGATGGGCCATATTGTGATACCGAATAAAGTCGCTGATCCATATGATGTATGCTTCGATAGTGCGCTTTGAGTAGTGCCTAGAACGCATGTAGTCTTTGATGTACAAGAGAAACTGCGATTTCATGAATTTGCCTGTTTATTTGTCCAGTTGTTGTCATTGTAACCGCAGCGAAGAATTAAAGGGATATTGGCGACATAATTGCGATACCGATATCATCGAATAATGTACTAACTAACAGTATTTCATATTGTTATGTGTTACCGTGCAGATGCTTTTGGTTAACGAAAGAAGGCGGTAGCGTGGAGCAAAAAGCCGCATTGGGCGGTATAGGTAGCGTTAGCACTGGGTTGGCATCAGAGGTAAAAAGTTTCTGTGTTTATTGGTTTCTTTCCCTAGCTTTACACATGAACAAATGTGCCTTTCACGTTCACTCCGGTGGCACTAGATGTGAAATTTTCGCTTTGCTTTCACCGTTTACGGTTTCTAACTTTCGGGCTATTTCTCTGGCGCGGTTTCTTTGATGCGGTTAGTTTCCTTCCTAAAATTTGGTTCTTTGTCGTGGTTGTTCAAGTCCGATGATCGAATCTTTTGCAAATTTTATTACTGCGAAAATAGGGCAGTTTCGCATGTTTTTCTTCTTGCCAACTTACGTTTAAAGCTAGTTTTCAGTTTGGCAGCTGCCCGTTTGGCTTTAGTGTTTTTAGTCATAAAATTTGTGCTATATTTCAATGCCTTGGCGTGTGCCAAAGGCTTAAAGGGCAGCGTGCTAACAAACAGTTCAAGTGGGATTCAGCACGCGTGGCATTTTTGATATGCGTTTGGTTTCGGTGTTGAAGTGCAATGCAGAGGCTTGGTCATTGCGTGCTTCACCCCTTAACTGGGCGTTAGTACCAAAATTAAATTAGGTTTCGGAGTATTTGAAAATGTTCTTTTCTAGTTCATCTCAACCCTTAGTTAACGGCGCTCACTTGTGCGAAGAGTTAACTAGATTTCTATCTGAAAACAAAAGTGACTTTGAACAGAAACTTATCCCAGATCTATCTCATATAGATCATATGGCTCACAATGTTAATGGTATAGAAGTCGAAAACATTTCTTTTGTAGGCTGTAATCAATATCAACTCGATTATTCATATGATTGGGAAGTCTATCGTGGTTGCTCTGATATGAATGAAGCTGATATCGAACATGAAAGCGTATTGTTTGTCCTTAATGATGACGGCTTCATCGAAATTGATTTCCCAGAGTATGAAGAGCGTGATACTCGCGAGGAATTTTAGTACTAACAAACTGTTCAAGAGGGATTCGCAACGCGTGGCATTTTTACTATGCGTTGGTTTTAGTGTTTAAGGTGGTATGCGGCGGCTTCGGTATTGCGTTGCTCACCCCTTAACAGGGCGTTATGTTTCACTTTGATTTAGAAGAAATAAAAGGTTTTTCGCGCTCATTTCTTTGGTCTCTTTGGCTGTTCGTTCGAGTTGCCTCAGCAATTCAATATTGCCGTCCCAAGTCCTTGAATTCCTCAACGGATTTTATGCTTCAAAGTTCGTGGGTTGCTTCAATTTGAAGTCACGGCTGCACATTGAAATTTGGTCTGGCTTAAAGTCGCTTTGAGTGTATTTTCCAAGCAGCAAATTGGCAGCGGGGCTTTCGGCAATTTAAGTTTTGTTTGGCGCTGTTTTGAAAGTAATGCTATCACTTGCTGAAAATCATCAAAGTTGCCTCAATGAAGTTCTTGGGAATTACGCGCTTTGTGTTTGTCACTTTTGTCGGTTAATTCCGCAAAGCTGTGTGACGTGAGTTAAACAATTCTTTATGCAATTCAGTTCTTTGCCATGTGAGCGAGTCAGTTGTGGTAAAACATAACAAAGTGTTTAAGAGGGATTCGTCAACGCGTGGCATTTTCACTTCAAATCAGTTTAAGTGATTAAGGCGGTCATATCCGCTTAGGCGGTAGCGTTGTCTCACCCCTTAACACGGCGTTATGTTTCGGAGTGCCCCACGTTTAGTAGACACTTTACTGAGTTAGGTCTAGGGTCTAATGAGAGGTGACTTGTTAGTACTTAAGTGGTAATTTAGTGGTGTAAAAGTAGAGGTAACACTATGAAAATTATCAAAAAAGATTTTGTTGATGAAAATACAGAGTCTTATTGTAAAAAGGGGCAAAAGCTATCTTCTGGTACTGCTTATTATATGCAGGCACAAAACGGTACTATTTACTTTGGGGGGAAGCAATGCGCAGAAACCCACGGAAGCAATGATTTAAAGGACGTACCTGATTTAACAAAATCTTTAGTGTCCTTGCGTACAAATACCACTTCTAGTGGCGGTGGTGGCGGCAAGGCGACAGAGGAGCAAAAGAAATCTCTTGCAATCGCATATCTGCTATTGCGTGAAGAGCTTTTGCACGACTTTACTATCGATGATCAGCCTTTATCATTTTACACGCTAACCGCTTATTATACGTCGTATTGTAATACTGGTGATTTAAGTGATAGTGAAGTAAACCACATATTGAATATTGAAAAATATTCAATCAAGAATATTGATAAAAGACTGTCTTTAAAGAACCTTTCTACTTGTCACGCATACAAATTTATTTTGGATAGAACAGAAGCACACCTTGCAAAGAAAGGGAATGCCGACGGGGTTAGATTTGTCAATTCGTTGAGGGGCTTCTTAAAATCAAACTGTTACTTAACCGAGGGTAGAGTCAATGGGCTAAGCAAATGGATTCAGTTTCTACCTGCTGACTTGCGAAATGCTAAGCTCAGAGACTTTGATTGAGATAAACATAACAAAGCATTTAAGAGTGATTCCCAACGCTTGGCATTTTTCATTCCATCGTTGGGTTTTGTGTTTACGGTGGTAAGGTTAAGTTTCGTGGTAGCGTTGCTCACACCTTAATGCGGCGTTAGAAGTTTTAGGAATAAATATGGGACGCAGGAGAGATCTAGGTAGTATTGCAAGCGGTATTATTGGCTCGTTTAGGAGTAGAAACAATGATGTCGATGGTTATTGGGGTATCGGTAAGCTCTACCTGTTCGTAGACCACCTTCAAAGCAAGTGTGTTTCAATAGACCTTTGCTCCCAACAGATTACTCCATATGACCCGCACTTTGACCTCATGACTGAACGCTATTCAAAGATGTTTAAAGGGTTGCTTGTAAAACGTTCAATTCCGTTTGAATGGGTTAGCTCAGCATACGTTTACGTTGAATTTGAAGTAGATTATGAGGTTCGTCATCATAATTGGCGGAGTGCATTGGGAAATCCGTGCAATCTAGTTTGTGTAATCGTAGATGATAATGGCAAGAGTCATGTCGCTTGTGCGTATACAAACTGTTTCCCACATGACGCGAAAAGGGAAAGTCGGAGCACTAGGTGAGCAAACTTCTAACAAATTGTTCAAGAGTGATTCGGCACGCGTGGCATTTTTACTATGCGTTGGTTTTAGTGGTTAAGGTGTTATGCGGGAGCTTAGGTATTGCGTGCCTCACACCTTAACAAGGCGTTAGCATTAAAATGGAATGTTTGGAGTTCAATTTATGAAGTTTATTGGAAAGCTTTCTACTAACAATCAAAACAGTGAAGAGTTTATATCTGTACTCGAAAGATTCTTGTTGGAAAATGTTGATGAATATAGTGGAGATCTAATTGGTGATCTTGAATATATTCACGCACGAGCCGAGTGCTACGAAGGCATTAAACTTGAAAGTTTAAGTAAGGTGTGTGAAGGCGAGTATCAACTTGACTATAGCTATAATTGGTTTGTTTATAACGGCTGTGCTGATATGGACGAATCGGATTGCGTACAAAATTCGACTTTTGTCTACGTAGACGAAGATGGAAATGTTGAAGTTGATATACCTGACTTTCAAGAAAGGACTACCGTAGAAGAATTTTAATGCTAACAAAGCGTTTAAGAGCGATTCCGTAACGCGTGCCAGTTTCGCTTCGCTCAAGTATGGCACGCATCACGTCACGCCTTAACGCGGCGTTATGTTTACTTGAACTTCAAAGGCTTAAATATCTTAGGCTCAAGTTCTTTGTCCCTCGGGCAGTTCGTCTCTAGTAGACTCAGCAAATCACTATTGTCGGTCTAAGTCCTTGAATTTCTCAGCCAGTAAAACATGCCAATGTTCGCGTGTTGCTTCATTGTCAGGTCGTGGCGGTTGGCTTCTGGTTTAACTGGCTCAAAGTCGCTTCTAGGTTCTTAGCCAATTAGCATTTCGGCTTGGCAGTTGCCTCGGCAATTTGCCATTGTTTTTGTGCTTTGGTTGGAAAGACAGGGCGCTTGTTGGAGCTTTGTCGGGTTGCCTCATTGGGCAGGGAAGTGGAATTACAGGTTTTGGGTTAATCGTCTTTGGTGGCCAAGTTGGCTCTTACCTTGTGGTTTGCTTCAGAAAACTAGTTAGAAATCGCAGTTCTTTCTCAAGTAAATCATGTGTTTGTGGTAAAACATAACAAACAATTTAACAGTGATTCGCAACGCTTGGCGCTCTCACTTCGGGTTGAGTTTAGTGTTTACGGCGCAGTTTTTGGGTTCAGTGCTTGCGCTGCTCACACGTTAATTGGGCGTTAGTTTGCATATTTCAGTGTGGTGAGAGAGAAAATATTATGTATGACACAGACCCTTATTATTGTGTTAGCCAAAAGTTTAGCGACATAATTTTAGAAGAGTTCATTGAGCCAAACAGTCGAGACTTATCTAAACATCGCATTTCACAAATAAGTCTAAAAGGGGATAAACGCCTTTACAATATCTCTCTATTAACAAGCGACGGCTTTACAGCTGATGCTGCTTTTGATTTACAGCAGTCACAAGGTGAGCAAGTTGAGTTTAGCCAAACTCTCAACTTTGAGGTGCGAGAAATAATCATTAGCTGGATTGGCCTTGACGAAGAGATATCGATCTCAACTGCTGAGTGTGGGGAAGATTTTATTACTTCACAATTCAGTACAGAGCAGTTTATCTCGTTGTTAAGGTTTGGATTCAATCTAGCATTATCCAAACTACAAGAGAGTAATTCAGAAGTAATACGGGCCCGCTCAAGTTGGTATGGCGATGAACATCCGTCTTCGCCAGGTGGGTTTGCTTTTTTTATTCCCAGAAAAAAAGAAGAAAATTAAGCGATAAATAAACCCCTTGGGTACAGCTGAGAACAAACTAACAAACTGCTCAAGAGGGATTCGCAACGCGTGGCATTTTTACTATGCGTTGATTTTTGTGATTAAGGTGGTGTGCAGAGGCTTCGGTATTGCGTTGCTCACCCCTTAGCAGGGCGTTAGGTTAATCAATGAGGATGTAGTGAAAACTAATACAGTTACAATTCGTAAATTTCAGAAGCGGTACAATACGTACTTAAAACTACTCCTTGAACTTCGTGGTGATATGGGGTGGTTTTTCGATGACTCTCATAAAGCGAGTCTTCTTACAGTACCTTTTATCCTGACCTTAGCAGCGGCCCTAGAATGTTCATTAAATGACCATTTGACTGAACATTTTGATGATGAGTTTGGTGATAATTCTAAGCAAATGCTCCCAGGGTTAATGTCAATGAACTTTAAAGGGAAGCTTATTAATATTGTACCAATACTGACCAAGTATAAGTTCAAGTTAAACACTGAGCACAAAGTATATGCGCTGCTGGTTGAGTTAATAAAACTGCGTAATAACCTTGTACATAATAAGAGTGACTATGACGCTCATGAATTTACGGTGTCAAAAGATGAACACGGTAATGTTCAAGGCTTCCAGTCTAATGATTTAGAATCTCTTATGGGCGAAGACATCGATTATACGTTTGGCATAAAAGCCGATATTGGTGCAATTCATGATGCAGTTGAAAAGTTTCATGAGCTATTTTTGGAGCATTATGGAGATACAGACTTCAGTGGTAATGACTTAATTATTCCTCTGGAAGAAAGTAATGAAATCAAAATCGTGTTAACAGATTAACCTAACAAATTGTTCAAGAGGGATTCGCAACGCTTGGCATTTTTACTATGCGTTAGTTTTAGTGTTTAAGGCGGCATGCGGCGGCATCGGTATTGCGTTGCTCACCCCTTAACAAGGCGTTATGAGGAATTTAGAGTATGCAGCAATCTCAGATTGAGGAAGAGAAAGTAGTAACAGCAGTCAAGGACTTTGCATGTTCGATAAATTCGGGGAGTAAAGTCGTTGCTGATATGTCCTCGCTGATTGATGCGACCTCCCAGCTGCCACTTACAAGTTTTGATTATTGGGAGCGAACGATTCGATCTGAATTCTCCCTTGCACTAAGAGAACTTGAGCCTCCCAAATGGAAGTTTTG
This sequence comes from Vibrio sp. V38_P2S17PM301, assembly GCF_009904845.1. Classification (NCBI taxonomy): domain Bacteria; kingdom Pseudomonadati; phylum Pseudomonadota; class Gammaproteobacteria; order Vibrionales; family Vibrionaceae; genus Vibrio; species Vibrio sp. V38_P2S17PM301. The sequence continues at coordinate 30,196 of NZ_WXWO01000049.1, forward strand.
GTCTAAGCCTCAAGAATTGTTAACTTGGCTAGATTTGATTAGTTGGGATGGTTACAAGAGAGAAAAAACTCTACGAACTTTGTCAGGAGCAGCCCCAAATGCTTTCTTCTTTTCTCTTGCGGTGCGTCGACTTAATGATTGGGTTCCACAAGTACGTGAAGCTGCGAGAGATAAATTGCCGGAGTTAGCAAAAGCGACAGCACCGGATTTCGTAGTCGAGGCCTTGCTAATTGCTCTTTCAAATTGGAGTTCTTGGGGCAGGATTGAAGATGCGGACAAGAAAACTCTTTTACAAATCATATCGCAGAAAGACATTGCGAACTCAATGAGGTCTAGGTTGATTTCATCTAGTGCAGGACCTATGCCTTCACTGTTTTCTCAGCTTGGCCGCACGAATGTTCTTGATGAATATTTGTCAGAAATTGCAAATCTAGCTGTGCAACCCGCAGTTCGAGCTAAAGCGTACCGAAGCCTGCTTGAAAGGCGTATAGCTTGGATAGAAGGCCGTAAATGGAAATGGACTGATATCCGTTATTGTGAGGGAAGGTTGACGCCCATCGTGTCTGAACGCAAGTTAGATATCAAAGTTCCAATATTGGAATTATTAAAATGCTCTGCTGAAGACCGGTCATCTGTTGTAAGGAGGGTGTCTGCAGAGATTTTGATTCGAGATCTAGAAGGGGTTGGAGTTTACGCTAAGGTATTAGCAGAAAAATTTGCATTAGATAAATCCTCTGCGGTGTCGGAAAGGGGACGGTTTGCATTGAAGAAGCTGCAGGAATTGGAGCGCGATAACTCCTCATAACAAGGCGTTTAAGGCAGATTCCCAACGCTTGCCGCTCATCATTCAAAGTTGGGTTTAGTGTTTAAGATGTGATGGTTTAGGTTAGGTGGTTTTGCGTTGCTCACTACTTAACGCGGCGTTAGCCATAATAGGAAAGTTAGTCATTAATGAATAGTATGAAAGAATTTTTAGACGTTCTGAACAAAGCCAAAAATGTACGATTAAATTTGGCAATTTTTTGCGTAGTTTCAAGTCTGCTATGGGCAAGCAATTTTGAACATATTGCACTTGAGTCCTTATCAAAGACTTTGCTTCAAAGTTTATTTTTCTTAACTTCAATTCGCCTTGTATATGCTGTTATTTCGTTGATGTTAGATTCATTTGAAAGCTGGCGTATGAAAAAGAAAAATGCAGAAAGTGAGCAGGAAAGAGTATTGCTAGAGGAAAAGGAAAAACAGTACAAAAAAGAAAAAATGCGCCAAAAATTCCATGATCTGGATATTCATCAATTGTACATAATCCAAGAACTCAAAAAGCAAAATCACGTCTCGGTCAGAAAAGGGGCTGCATTATTCACGTTGAAAAACGCGAACATAATTTACACACCTGCGGTTGGAGATAAATCAGAATCAGCATCCCTAACTGGCTTAGCAAAAACGTTGTTGGACGAAGAACTTTGGGCTAGCTTTGATCAGCTGAAATACAATGCTTTAATTAGGTTTTTTAGTGGTATGCAGCCAAAAGATGTAGAACATTTTGTTGAGTTTTTGAAGAAAGATTCAATCTGTACTAAAAGATATAACCCTAGGAATGGTAGCTACTACTATGATAACGAACGTGTCTTCTCCGCATTTTCTAAAACCATAGTGTTCTCGCAACCACAACGCAGCTATACCTACAATCTTGACCCTATAGCAAAAGAAGTTGTTGTTTCTCTGTTTGGTAATGAGGTCAATGAAAATTATGGCTAACAAGCAATTTAAGAGGGATTCACAACGCTCAGCATTTTTGCTTCTACTTCAAATCTAGTGTTTATAGCACAATGCTTTAGGTTTGAGGGGAGGCGTTGTTCACCCCTTAATTGGGCGTTATATTTTCTAAGGGAATTACATCAATTATGAATAAGATTTTTAGTCTGATACTACTAGTAGGGCTAATTGGTTGTAGTCAGAATCAGCTCGTTGAGGATGTAAATGTGGCACACAATTCTTGTTATTCATATAGCTACGGTGAAAATGGATTTGAACAAGACTTCGACAAGGCCTTCGAGTGGTGTAGTATTGCGGCGGGGGAAAATGAACCTAGCTCATTAACACTTCTGGCTGAATTATACCTAGCAGGAAACGGTACAGAAAAAAGCGCCCTAAAAGCCCGCGAATTGTATTTGAAGGCGGCGAAACAAGGGCATGTACACGCGCAACTGATGGTGTTCATCGTTACAAGTTCATACTTGTATGAAACTTCTAGTGACGAAGACAAGGTAGAAAGCCTGATGTACTTAAAAGCTGCTAGTAATAGCGGTTATCTGTACTAACTCAGACCTGATCTGACAGTTACCCACTTTTCGTCTCGGTGCCTGTCAGATTATACCTGGGCTAAATTCTTTTCAGCCCAGATTGATTTCCCATCCTCTAATGTTTCTATTGGCGTTCTGCCGCAGCACATTTTTCCTTGATGAGTACGATGATTGTTGTAGTAGTCCATCCATTCGTCCAGATCTTTCTGTAACTCTTCCATTGAACCATACAGTTTCTTTCTGAATGTCACTTGGTAGAACTCATTTAATATGGTCTTGTGGAAGCGTTCGCAGATACCNTGTACTAACTCAGACCTGATCTGACAGTTACCCACTTTTCGTCTCGGTGCCTGTCAGATTATACCTGGGCTAAATTCTTTTCAGCCCAGATTGATTTCCCATCCTCTAATGTTTCTATTGGCGTTCTGCCGCAGCACATTTTTCCTTGATGAGTACGATGATTGTTGTAGTAGTCCATCCATTCGTCCAGATCTTTCTGTAACTCTTCCATTGAACCATACAGTTTCTTTCTGAATGTCACTTGGTAGAACTCATTTAATATGGTCTTGTGGAAGCGTTCGCAGATACCATTTGTCTGTGGCGACATCGCTTTAGTTTTCGTGTGGTCGATATCATTGATGGCAAGATAGAGTTGGTAATCGTGCTGTTCAACACGGCCACAGTATTCAGTACCACGGTCAGTCAGGATTCGCAGCATTGGCAGCTCATGAGACTCGAAGAACGGTAGAACCTTGTCATTCAACATGTCCGCTGCGGTGATTGGTGTTTTTGTCGTGTAGAGCTTAGCGAATGCGACTTTGCTGTAGGTATCAACGAACGTCTGCTGATAGATGCGTCCAACACCTTTAAGGTTACCAACATAAAACGTGTCTTGAGAGCCGAGATAGCCTGGGTGCGCGGTTTCTATCTCACCACAAGCCTCGTCATCATGTTTCTTGCGCTCAAGGGCTGCAACTTGCTCGTCCGTTAGAATGATACCGTTTTCAGCGACCTGTCTTTCTAAGGCAATAAGACGTTTTTTGAAGTTTTCTAAGTCATTACGAAGCCAGATTGAACGAACGCCACTAGGAGAGATAAATACACCAAGTTTACGCAGTTCATTGCTTGTTCTGACTTGACCATGTGCAGGGAAGTCGATGGCGTACTTGAGAACTGCTTGTTCAGTTTCACTATCGACACGATTCTTCAGATTTGGTGTTCTTCGACTTTGATTAATCAGAGCATCGATACCGCCCGTTTCGACTAACTCTTGATAACGATAGAAAGTGTCTCTTGATACACCCATGACCTTGCAGGCTTTTGACACATTGCCGAGTTCTTCTGCAAGATTGAGTAGGCCAGCTTTGTGTTTGATGATTGGGTTGCTAGTATGAAGCATGAGAGTTACCTCTTATTGTCTTTGATTACGGATTCAGCACCTTTAATCAAAGTGGGTAACTCTCTTCTTTTCAAATTGAAGTGTCAGATCTAGTCGGAACTAATACATCTTAGATATTTAGCCAAAATTAGCTGACACAGAATTCTGAACGCCCTCGCATTATTACATCAATCGATATCACTTCTAGCGGCATCAACGGCTAGTGAGTCCGCTATCTCATTCCCTCTGACACCAAAATGCGCTCTAACCTTTTTGACTTCGACGTACCTTTCAGAGAGAAGAGCATCGACTGTCTACCACAAGCGGCTATTTAAAATCGTGCTTTAATCCGCTCTACGCCAGTTTTTCTTCTTCCAGCTATCACAATGTCTGAAGGCAGTGAAGCCAGCAAAGAAAAGTAACTTCACCAGCAGCGGTAAAAATAACAATGGGGAGCGTGATGCTCCCCATTCTTTTTTGCTTCTATACACCAGTTTGAAGGTATATGTTATCGATAAAAAACACTCTTGACCTTGGTAGAACCAACTTCATATAAGACTTGAATAGTATGACCATTCACAGACTTGTACTTGTCCCAAGCTCCGACAACACCAAGTACTGGTACTTTTTTCTCTAACATCGATTCAACAGGCTTCCCCATCATCTGATGAACTAGTTCCTTGGATGAGATATTCTTTAAGTCATCCATAAAGAAGTTAGGATTCGTGGCAACAATCAATTTTAGAACGCTGCTGTTTGCGTCAAATTGAAACTCCAGCCCATTATCAAAAGTTCGAATGTAAAATTCTTCAGTGTAGCCATCCATCGTCGATGGCACATTACCTGTTATTAACGCTGCAAACTTAGGGTTTTTCACAAGGTCTTGATAAGTGCAGCCAATAAAATCTAAATAGTTCATCTAATACCATCCGTTTGCTTTATTTAAGCGGTGGAGCTCTTCTCTAGCGTCCTCAAGTTGCTCATCAGTGTAGCCATTTTCTTTTAAACATGTCTTAATCGCATCAAAATTCGAATTTACTGCCGCATCTAGATCACCTGAATCAACTTGCTGCTTTTCAAGTTTATTTCTTCCACCATATGTTTCACTACACTTTTGATGAATCTCTCTCGGGATCGCTACTCCAGCACCTGAGTTAATAATTTCTTTCTTTTCATCAGCAGTTAAAGGACGTCCAAGCATTTCTTCCGCAGCTCTTAACAATGCCGCCTGAGATGGAATATGATCTATATCCATTCCATCCTTTTTGCTTCTTGGCGCTAAGTCGCCATAAGTGCCTACTTCCAGTGGTTTTACCTTAGTAATTCCAGCACTACGCTTATTAAATACTAAGTACAAGGGGGACACGCCAGAATCCGCAGGGAAAGTCACAATATACTCAGCAAGCTCTTCCTCGGGATAGAGCGCTGTACCTATCTCTTGTTCATGCTCTTCGATAGGACGAACCCAGATATTGTGAACATCCAGCTGATCATTTTCGGGCAATACAGTATCAGGTGTTAGTACATCCGTTGAACCATCCGGTGTCCATGTAATGGTAATCCCATTCTCTAGCTCAGCAACAAAGTGCTGTCCTTGTTGCACAGCCTCACGCTTCGCAACTCGCTCACCATAGGCGCTACCGTCTCCCGTTTTGATGCCGACCACTTGCTGTTTACCATTTTCGTCCGTGTACATATTGAAACGGACACGCATCGTCGTAGTGTCACCGGTCGCAAAATCTGGATTTCCTTCTAAGGTACCATCCGCAAGCTGAGACGGCCATAAAGCGGCCACTAGAAAGCCACCCATTCGAGCAAAGCCTGCTAACGCTTCTCCTGAAATCGACCACGTACCAATCGTATTGGTCGTATTGCTACTGAGAATGCCAAGGTTCGTTGCCGCGCCATTTGCGGGGATCGCAAGGAGTGCCGTTTTTCCATAGTCGGTGGCTTTAGAAGCCGTGGTGATGGTGGTTAAGTTCGTGACGGGCAATTCTTTCTCGAACAGACTATCGCTGTTTATCGCCTTAAACTGGGTTCCTGAGATAAGCGAATCAGAGTAATCATAATGCGTGTTCGCCAAGCAGCTATAGGTGTAAGGGGAAAGCGGAGGTAAATCGGTCGCTTTTTCTGGAGTGCTCTGGTTTTGTTCGACGGCCTTAACGGTCAGCGTATCCCCGACTTTCAACGACATCGGCTCGGCATTGTACTGTGGATTCAAATCAAGTAGCTGTTTCGCCGACAAACCATATTGCTCTGCAATGGCTCCCCATGATTCTCGTTGGTTGGTCTTAGAGTCCGTTCCAACAGTATGCGTTTCTGGTTTACTCTCTGCTTTCTCTGTTTCCGCGGGTTGAGTAGTTTGTCTTTCCGCGACAGGCAGCTTGGGCGCCGCAAGCAATTCGTTGATATCAAGCTTGATACCATGTTGAGCCAACCAGTCATCATCGAGGTTGTCTAGCTCTTCTCGGGTAATTGGCTGTTCAAGATAAATCAGATGTTGGTTTTCAACGTCTTTACCTTCGAGCTTCCAGTAAACCAGAATGGCGCTTTGATAGATGTTGTAGCCTTGCTCATCATTGAGCTGCTCGTGGGTTGAACGTGTCGCGTAGAATGCCCACTTACCATTGCCAAGCAGCTTGTACTCTTGAACTAAGCGGCCATTGTAAAAATGGTAGTAGTAACCTTCTGTTGGCAGCCCCAAACGCTCACCAAGCTGCACCGAAGGGACAACTGGGATAAAGGCTTCTCGTACTACACCAGAGCCTATAGGCTTCACCTGCACATTGTTGGGGACACTCATTCCCAAAGCATTGGACGCTACTTTGGCGACCAATTTTTTCGGTTCATCAAAGGCGGTATGAGCGATATATTTTGTACCGTGCTCGGTTGCCTCCGTCTGCCAACGGCCAATCAGGGATTCTTGTTTGGTTTTCGCCAGTTCAAACGCATACCCCACGCTTTTTCTAAACGTCTCATCCGAGCAAGCCACTTCAAAGCAATATTCGTATTGCAGTTTTGGTGGTGCATCTGAGGTATCAGGTTTTACGGGCTCAGGAACGTAGGTCTCTTCAATGTTAGGCGCATAACCAGCGGTGCTTTGAGTGGGCGCAGCACTGCCAGCCGCACCGCCTGACATTCTCGTTCTGGACAGGTAGGCACTTTTCGCTTCTGGCGATAACACCTCTTGCCCTTCCGCCGACAAGCTCCATGATTTGCTCATGCCATCTCGGAGCATCACAGGCTTTGAAGGGGAATCCGTCAATAGTGCTAACTCACCACTTTTCAGCTTATCCATAAAACTGGAATAGCTCATCCCCTGAGGGAGTGCTGAGCCTAACGCTCTTTCGTCCAGCCTACCAATGTCACCTTCAACCTGACCAAACTCATATGCCATCAGTTCGGTTAACCGTACCACTCGATAACCCACAGTTAAATCCATCCGCTACTTTCAATGGATGTATTCTACCTAACCAGTGGGAGTTGCAGGATTTATAACCATAAGTTCGGTCTACCAATTGCAGACATTGTGATTTTCACCCACTACATCCAAACCTATTGATAATGACTTCATCATTAACCAACGTATCCCAAACAAAAAATAGGGCATAGCTTGAGAGGTGTTACCCTCCCAAACTATGAATTCTTGTATTAGTCAGCTTCCGCCGCTTCAACCGCCAACAGGTCAGCTCTTTCATTCCCTTCAATGCCCGAATGTGCTTTGACCTTAAACACCTCGACATACTTCCTAGAACTCAACTCGTCCACTTGTTGCCAAAGCTGGCGGTTTTTAACCGGTTTCTTATCCGCTCGACGCCAACCTCGGTCTTTCCAATCGTCCATCCAGATGTTGAAACCTTTCACACAGTAATCGCTGTCCGAATAGATAACATCTCCATCTTCTGCGTATTCCAATGCTTCAATTAAGGCCAGTAGTTCCAGCTCAGCATTGTCGGTTTTTCGATTGATGGTAAAACTCTCTTCATGAACAATCTCATTGTCTTCATCCATGACCACCAGCCCGATACCACCTCGTGTACATCCGTGTTGGTTGTTTGGTGCAGCGCCGTCTACGTAAATTGAATAGCTCATTGTTTATCTCTCTCTAATTGTAAAAAGGGCGCATGACTTTGCTTAGCCAGCGCCCCGTTGATGATGTGATTTGATGTTTGTGTTACTGAAAGGATTCTGCGTTGTCTCGCATGCTCAGACGCGACTCCATCCATTCCTCGATTTCACTTTCTACCCAAGCCACCGCTCGTCCACCGAGTGGCACACTCTTCGGAAAATCGGTTTCATCAGCCATGAACTTGTAGATAGTGGAGCGGCCTAGCCCTGTAATCGCCATTACGTCTTTAAGTCGTAGAAATCTCATGGGAATTGTCTCCTCTTGTATATACCCATGGATAAGCCGCCACGGTAAAAAAGTGCAGTCGGCCTAATCTAATCTAGGCTAGAGCCAAAGCAGTAACGCTCTTCTTTCCACGCTTCAGCAAAGCTACTCAGACGGTGGAAGACACAACGCTTTATATTGGTATCTTTGCTCTTACAGCGTGTTCCTAGTCCATAGTTCCCTCGGTCGTTAAACAAGATCATTGATCGCTCTTTGCCTTTGTAGTGCTTTTCTATCGCTTCCTTCCAAGCTGTTTTTAGATGATCCACAAGCTGATTACTTTTATCCCAACAAATGGCAGGGCCGAAGTACTGACTATCATCAAGAAACAGCATTACTCGGTAGTTATGTGAAGGGGTTTTATCAGCTCGCTTACGCCATATATAAGGCAACGAATCGGCATCGATTTTCTCTTTCAGAATGTCAAAGTAATCATTAAGGATGCTGAGATCGGTGTCTTGATGATCTTTAGGCAGGTATAAATCCAAACGCATCGCAAGAGTACGTTGATACTGAGTGAGAGCCTGATCAAAGACCTTATCCATCGTGGTAAGCGCTGATTCATAAAGTCCCTTATTGCTGTAAAACAATGGATAATCTTTAAATGTTCTAGCACGAGTAATGGTTGGAAGGTGGGTTGTGTTCGACATGGGTAATACCTCTCAGAGTGTGAATGACATAGGCATTACTCGCGCTGTACTTTTTTAAGGTGAGTCGTGACTGCAACCAAAGCTCTTGTTGCGGTGATCGTTCCGGTTGGCAATGGGCTTCGCAAGACGACTGATTCGATAGAAGAATTCGTTTAACTGTAGCGGGAACACTTGAGCGTCAGACAACAGCTCAAAGCCCTCATTCGTAGGGGAATAAGCTAATCCTGAGCATGGTTGGCTGTAATAAGCTTCAACCACCTTATCCCATGTCTTTCTCACTTTTTTGTAAAGAAAACGTCCCCAACCCTCTCGTCCAGTGCCGAAGTTTTGAAAGAGATCCCTATCAAAGAGCAAGATAAGATGATGGTGATCGCTGGTGGATTCACTGGCTCTCGTCCAGATATAGCGAATGACCGTTTGCTGGTATTGATAAGTTCTGTCGGTGTATTTGTCCTTACAGAGCTCATTAGTCTCCGATTCTAAAATACGAAAGAAATGGGCAAACACCGCTAGGTAATCTTCCCCGAAGTCACTCGGTAGGTTTAGGTTGATGTGAACAGCAAAGATTCTTGGGTATTGGTTTAGTGCTTCAGTCAGCACTCGGTCTATCTCCTCTAGGTATTCGAGAACGAGACCATCCTTGTGGTAGTAGAGTGGCTTTCCATTAAAGGTTCGGTCATGAGTGATGGTGTGGACTCTTTGATGAGCCTCGTTGAGTTGATGAATCATGATTGGTTCCTGTGGTTTGTTGTGATTCCCACAGGAACTGTTACTACCGTTATTTTTAAGCTACTTATGACTATGGCCGAAATTATTCATACGCTTTCCAAAATGCTTCGTTCTTCGTTTCGCTAGATAGCTCAGTCGATAAAAGACAGATTGAAACACCTCCTCAAACTCCTCAGAGTTACGTAGCAAGTGATACTGGCCTTGTTTGGAGAAATGGATAGCTGGTTTCTCTTTACCTGAGTACATGGCTTCCACTGAACGCTTCCATGCATTACGAATACGGTTAGCCAAACTTTGCTGATACTCTCCAAAATCCCCCAGAGAGCGAAATATGTTCCGGTCAAAGATAAGTGCAACGTGGTAATGACTGCTCGTTGAGGTATCACATTCTTTAGCCCACACATAACGAATAGTGGTCTCTCGATAGGGTTTGCGATTTAACCGAGCACTACGTCTTCGATATGCCGCTACCTGAGATTTCAAAGAGCGGAAGAAACGAGTCATCACTGCTGAATCATCCCCTCTAAAGTCTGTTGGTAAGTTGAGGTCCACTCGAACGATAAAAAGTCTCGCATATTGCTCTAGAGCTTTCTCAAGGACTGATTCTATCCCTTCAAGGTATTCAACGACTAAACCCTCCTTGTCGATGTATACCTTGTTTCCGTTGAAAGTGGATTCGTGTGTGATGGTTAGATTTTTAGACATGATAGAGACCTATGTTTTGTTAATGACATAGGTACTGATAGTGACGTTATTTTCTAAGTCTCTCTTTGGGTAGGGGACCCCATCCCCTACCAAGATATCGAGTGATGAGGTCGTTGGTTGAGGTGTGGGATTAGATGAGTAGATGGAGAGGTATATATATTATTAATTACCGATCCCCCTCGATTCACTCCCACTCTGTTTTTAGGTGATTACTGAGCCTTCACATCGGCTAAATCCAACCAGCTAACCTTCATTTTTTATCAAAAATCACGGCTCATGCATTTTTACTTCTGGAGTTCACTCACATAAAAAGTGACAATCCAAAAAATAATTTATTTATATAGATCAATCGGACTACACTTTATGAACATAAATAATCAGCTAAAAACAGCTACCAATAAGTAGATCACTATGACCCCAAATCAGATAACAGATACAACCTACCAGCTCCACAATTTCATCAACCCGTTTGATAGGCAAGACAGTTATATTTTGCTTTCAGGAGGGTATTCAAAGACGCTAGTTATTGATAAAAATCGTCACTCTCCCACACGTTATTTGGGAATAAAAAACTGGGAACAACTAAAGTCAATATGGCCGGGGTTCACCCCTTTTGATGACGCTTACCTGATGCCATTCAGTCCGTTAAGCGAATCAAGATTTCGAAATAAACCCATAGCTGATGAATTCGTTGAGTATCAAAACATCTATCGTTATTTCGAAGAAAAGAGCATCAGGCAACAGCCAAAATCTACTCTCATTTGTTTGTGTATGTTGCTAGCAAAAAATTATGATGAGAAACTAGGCGGAATCCCAATGGGGATAAAAATGCTGGCCACTAGACTTGGAACTAACAGCCGTAAGATAACCGTCAGTATCAAATCACTCGAAGAAATGGGATTAATCGTTTTTCACCAAAGACGGGCAGATATCGACAAGGTGACTCTTCCTTGTTTTATTGAACCTACCAGCACATTTGTACTGAAATTTACGTCTCTATTTAGAAAAGGGAAAACAATACCAAAAGAAAAGCCAGAAGCAGGTACACCTAAGATTCAGACTGCCCCTGAACAAGATTATGACAACTTCATAAAAAGCATTGCCGCTCAAGAAAGCATCTATGATGACACAGAGGAAAACTTAACTTCCAAAAAGCCAGATTATTATCTACATGGTAAGGAAGGCTTCTTCTGGTATCAAAATAAAATATACACTCTTAAAGTGAGACTCTTGAACTTAGTAAGAAAGCCAAAGGTGGAGGAGGTGGTTAAAGCTCACGCCTATCGAGCTCTGCTCTAGATGCTTCGGGTGTAGCTACACCTAAAACAAAGGCACAGTTGTTTACGGCAGAATTACATGACACTATGTGTAGAACCTCAGTATACAAATATAACTCACTCTTACAGCTTGGTGCCTCGATTAGTCAAACAGAACACATGCAAATGAACATCATTATCATTAATATTCTGGCGACATAGTAATCGATAGTTGAACTACAGGATACTGTCACAACTTAAAGTGACTGAGTGACGATTATTTCATCAAAAACAGAACTATTGTCAACGTAAGAAACATAGCAACTTAAACCAACTGGGTAGTATATTGGGTAGTAAAATTCTAAATCAGACAATAAAAAACCACTAAGTTTTTGATTTTTAAATAATAAAAATTATTGCTCGACGAACAGATCCAGAACATCGAGTAATCCACGCACTCCGATCAAAAAAAGCCCTGAACTGAGTTCAGGGCTTTTTTAATGCTCGGCGTTACTTGTTGTCTGCCGCCAGTTTGGCCTTCGGCCTTGGTTCGCTCATCAAACCTTTGATCAGCGACACCGTCGCAATCAACAGCACAATGGTAAACGGCAGACCCGTGGTCACCGCCATTGCCTGAGCAGCAGCCAGACCGCCCCCCAGCATCAGAGCGATGGCTACCAGGCCTTCAAACGTACACCAGAACACACGTTGAGGCGTCGGCGCGTCGACTTTACCGCCAGCGGCGATGGTATCGATCACCAGCGAACCCGAGTCCGACGAGGTAATAAAGAACACCACTACCAGCACAATGCCGACAAAAGAGGTGATTTCAGCAAATGGCATCACATCCAGCATCGCAAACAATTTGAGTGGCAGGTCGGCGTTCATCACCGCTTCATAACCGCTGTTGATGTACTGACTGATCGCCGTACCGCCGAACGCCGTCATCCAGAACACACACACGGTTGATGGGATCAGCAGAACACAAATGATGAACTCGCGCACGGTGCGGCCACGGGAAACACGTGCGATGAACATGCCGACAAATGGCGACCAGGAGATCCACCACGACCAGTAAAACGCCGTCCAGCCTTGAGAATAGTTGGCATCTTCACGCTCAAACGGCATCGACAGCGCTGGCAGATTGGTCAGGTACGAACCGATGTTATCGAAGAAACCGGTTACGATCGCCAGCGTCGGCCCCGCAATCACGATAAACAGCAGCAGCAACGCCGCCAGCCCCATGTTGATCTCCGACAGTCGCTTCACACCGCCATCCAGACCCGCCAGTACCGAAATCAGCGCCAGCGCCGTGATCACGATAATCAACACGATCTGCGTGGTGTCGCCCATCGGCACATCAAACAGGAAGTTCAGACCAGTCGCGGCCTGAGACGCGCCATAACCCAGCGACGTTGCCAGACCAAACACAGTCGCGACCACCGCCAGAATGTCAATCACATGACCAGTCCAGCCCCAGACGCGTTCCCCAAACAGCGGATAAAAGACTGAACGCATGGTCAGCGGCAGGCCTTTGTTGAATGAGAAAATCGCCAGACCCAGCGCCAATAAAGCGTAGATCGCCCACGGGTGCAGTGCCCAGTGATAAATGGTCGCCGCCATCCCCAGAGAACGCGCTGCGTCAACATCGCCGGCCGCGCCATTGAGCGGTGCCCAGTCGGTACGCACACCGTTTTCCATCACCGGACCGCTCAGCGCAGTGCTGAAATGCGACATCGGTTCGGACACACCAAAGAACACCAGACCAATCCCCATCCCGGCGGCAAACAGCATCGCCAGCCAGCCTGAATAGGAATAATCCGGCACCGCTTCGGTCCCGCCAATGCGAACCCGGCCCAATGGCGAAATCACCAGTGCCAGACACACCACCACAAAAAAGTTACCGGCCGACAGGAAAAACCAGTCCATGCTCGAGGTCAGCCAGTCACGCAAATGCACAAACAGCGGCTCAACTTGCTCACGAAAGATCAGCGTGGCAAAGACGAAAAACACCACCGCCAAACCTGAAATGGCAAACACCCGGTTATGGATATCAAGACCAAACGGCCCGAGATTCACCACCACATTATCCTGACCGACCGTGTAGTCGGTATCGATCGGGTCTACCTTGCCATCCGGACGCGGCAGACCTCCATTGTCACTACTCACTTTACTTCCCCTTAAAATCGTCAAAGCCCTAAATTAATTACGTTCTGTGACAGGGACTAAGATTAAAAAATTTAAAACACAGAACCTTATCAGTGTATAACAGCCCCATTGTAATCAATAAAATTCTCCTCACCAGGTAAGAAAAATCAGAATTTGCTGCCATTATTCAATTTGCGACACGCTGACGAACGCGGGAATGGTCTTGAGAAGATCCTGAGGATCGTGCTACTCTTCGCCTCCATTTTTCTGACCTAAATTTCACCAGCCATGCGAACGCATGCAGGTCAGTGCTATCTTTAACGTGTCGATGCAACAATATCGGCCTCACCCCGAACCAATGTGGAACCGTACAGATGGGCAAAGGTACTCTATATATCGTTTCAGCACCGAGTGGTGCTGGTAAATCGAGCTTAATTTCCGCGATGCTGGAAACCAATCCGACATACGCGATGAAAGTATCTGTTTCCCACACTACCCGTGGTATGCGCCCAGGTGAGCAAGATGGCGTACATTACCATTTCGTGCAAAAAGAGCACTTCGAAGACCTGATTGCGCAGAACGCGTTTCTGGAATACGCGGAAGTGTTCGGCAATTACTACGGCACATCCCGCATCTGGATCGAAGAGAATCTGGAAAAAGGCATCGACGTGTTCCTCGATATCGACTGGCAGGGGGCGCGTCAGATCCGCCAACAAATGCCACAGGCACGCAGTGTGTTCATTCTGCCACCGTCCAACGGTGAACTGGAACGCCGCCTCAACGCCCGTGGACAGGACAGCGACGCCGTGATCGCCAAGCGCATGGCCGAAGCTAAGTCCGAAATTTCACATTATAACGAGTATGATTACGTGATCGTTAACGACGACTTTGATGGTGCGTTAATGGATTTCAAAGCGATCATCCGTGCAGAAAGATTGAAGCAAGACAAGCAAGCTGCTAAATATAAAGGCATGCTTGACGCGCTACTGGCTGAGTAACATAAGCCACCTACGATACAAACAACCTAATTGCTAGAATATAAACAAGTTAGGTTGTATAATTTCTCGTCATTCTAAATTTAAGTAACTTATTGGAGTCCTCATGGCACGCGTAACTGTACAAGACGCTGTTGAAAAAATTGGCAACCGTTTCGACCTTGTTCTGATTGCGGCTCGCCGCGCTCGTCAAATGCAAACTGGCGGTAAAGATTCACTAGTGCCGGAAGAGAACGATAAGCCAACGGTTATCGCTCTGCGCGAAATCGAAGAAGGTCTGATCACTAAGGATGTTCTTGATGCACGTGAGCGTCAGGAACAGCAAGAACAAGAAGCCGCTGAACTGGCTGCGGTTAGCAGCATCGCACACAGCCGCTAAGCGGTTGTCGCAAGACGCGCTTCGATTTACCTAACCTTCCGGGCCTGAAATTTGTATCTATTCGATAGCCTCAAAGACGTTGCCCAAGAATACCTAACAGAGCCTCAGATTGAGGCTCTGCGTCAATCTTATGTGGTAGCGAGAGATGCCCATGAAGGGCAAACCCGCTCAAGCGGTGAACCATACATCATCCACCCTGTCGCCGTAGCCCGGATCCTGGCGGAAATGCGCCTGGACATCGAAACGCTGCAAGCGGCACTGCTCCACGATGTCATCGAAGACTGTGATGTCACCAAAGAAGAGCTGGAATCCCAGTTCGGCGCGACGGTGGCGGAGCTGGTAGACGGTGTCTCTAAGCTGGATAAGCTTAAATTTCGCGATCGCAAAGAGGCCCAGGCCGAGAACTTTCGTAAGATGGTGCTCGCCATGGTCCAGGATATCCGCGTCATTCTGATCAAGCTGGCCGACCGGACCCACAATATGCGCACCTTGGGTGCCCTGCGTCCGGACAAAAAACGCCGTATCGCGCGCGAAACCCTGGAAATCTATTCTCCTCTGGCCCACCGTTTGGGTATTCACAATATCAAAACCGAGCTGGAAGAGCTGGGCTTTGAAGCCTTGTACCCGAACCGCTACCGCGTTCTGAAAGAAGTGGTCAAAGCGGCACGGGGGAACCGTAAAGAGATGATCCAGCGGATCCATCTTGAAATTGAAGGGCGACTGCAGGAAGTCGGCCTTAAAGCGCGGGTCTTCGGCCGGGAGAAGAATCTGTTCTCCATATACAACAAGATGAAGAGCAAAGAGCAGCGCTTCCACACCATTATGGATATCTACGCGTTCCGTGTGGTGGTGGACGATGCCGATACCTGCTACCGGGTACTTGGTCAGGTACACAGCCTGTACAAACCACGTCCGGGACGCATGAAAGACTACATCGCGGTCCCGAAAGCCAACGGCTATCAGTCATTGCATACCTCGATGGTCGGCCCGCACGGGGTACCGGTCGAAGTTCAGATCCGAACCGAAGACATGGATCAAATGGCGGATAAAGGGGTCGCCGCGCACTGGTCGTACAAAGATAAAGGCGACAAATCCGGCACCACGGCGCAGATCAAAGCGCAGCGCTGGATGCAGAGCCTGCTGGAACTGCAGCAAAGTGCCGGTAACTCGTTTGAGTTCATCGAAAACGTGAAGTCGGATCTGTTCCCGGACGAAATCTACGTCTTCACGCCTAAAGGCCGCATTGTTGAACTGCCGGTCGGCGCGACCGCGGTCGATTTTGCCTATGCGGTGCACACCGATGTCGGCAACACCTGTGTTGGCGCGCGTGTGGATCGCAACCCGTACCCACTCAGCAAAGCGCTGAAAAACGGCCAGACAATCGAAATCATCAGCGCCCCGGGCGCTCGTCCGAACGCCGCCTGGCTCAACTATGTGGTGACTTCCCGTGCCCGCACTAAGATTCGTCAGGTTCTCAAGACCATGCGCCGGGAAGAGTCGATCACCCTGGGTCGCCGCCTGCTCAACCATGCTCTGGGCGAAAAATCGCTCAGCGACATCAGTGACGATAACATTCAACACGTTCTGAGCGACCTTAAAATTGGCTCGACCGACGATCTGTTGGCAGCCATCGGTCTGGGTGAACTGATGAGCATCGTGATTGCCCGTCGTCTGCTGGGTAATGCCGATGAACTGACGGAAGTGATGGGCAAAGACGGCCAACCGAAGAAAAAACTGCCGATCCGCGGTGCGGAAGGCATTCTGCTGACGTTCGCCAACTGTTGTCATCCGATTCCGGACGATCACATCATCGCCCACGTCTCACCGGGCCGAGGCCTGGTGGTCCACCGTGAAACTTGTCCGAACGTACGCGGCTACCAGCGCGAGCCGGATAAGTACATGGCGGTGGAATGGTCACGTGACTACGATCAGGAGTTCATTACTGAGCTGCTGGTGGACATGCAAAACCGTCAAGGCGCTCTGGCCGAGCTGACCAATGTCATCTCGCAGACTGGCTCTAACATCCATGGCCTGTCGACCGAAGAACGCGATGGTCGCCTGTACACCGTGACGGTGGCGCTGACGACCAAAGATCGCGTCCATCTGGCGAGCATCATGCGCAAGATTAAGGCCATGCCGCAGACGCTGAAAGTCCGTCGCCGCAAACACTAACCGCTGTTACTCATGCCCCTGACCCGTCAGGGGCATGGTATTGTCCTAGCGAGCAACCTTTTCTCCAATTATGAATCCTGAACGTTACCAACGCATTCAGCAGGTGCTGAAAGCCCGCCAGACCGATCTGACCCTGTGTCTGGAAGAAGTCCACAAACCCAACAACGTTTCCGCGGTGATCCGCACCGCTGACGCCACCGGACTGCACCGCATTCATGCGGTCTGGCCGAATGACAAGATGCGTACGCTGAGCCACACCTCTGCCGGGGCGCGTAACTGGGTGGAAGTTGACACCCACGATGACATCGAAAGCGCCATCGGCGAGCTGAAACGTCAGGGCATGCAGGTGCTGGTCACCCATTTGTCCGACAGCGCGGTGGATTTTCGTGACATCGACTACACCAAGCCGACCGCCATCATACTCGGCAGTGAGAAAGCCGGGGCCTCAGAGACCGCCAAACGTCTCGCGGATCAGGACATCATCATTCCGATGCTCGGCATGGTGCAATCCCTCAATGTGTCCGTTGCCAGTGCGGTTATCCTCTATGAAGCCCAGCGACAACGCAGTGCCGCCGGGATGTACGACAATGACGCCAGTCAGGTGCCGGCCGATGAGATTCACCGTACCTTGTTTGAACGCGGCCACCCGGTGTTGGCCAAAGTCGCCAAACGCAAAGGCTTAGCCTATCCACCTCTGGATGATGACGGTCAGATCGTGGCCGAACCACAGTGGTGGCAGGAGATGCAGCGCAAATAACCCTCAGCTCTAAGGCTACACTGGGGTGAATTTTCCTGTACAAAAACACAGCCCAATGGTTAACTATCGCCACTGACCGCGAAAACGAGAGAGCCCGTATGTCCCAGTTACTGTCCGCTATTCCGCTAACATCCCTGTCCGGGGTCGGCGCCAAAGTGGCTGAAAAACTGGCGAAAGTCGGGCTCAACACCGTTCAGGACCTGTTATTTCATCTGCCGCTGCGTTACGAAGATCGTACCCGTGTCTACCCGGTAGCCAAGCTGCATGCGGGCTTGTGGGCCGCCGTGCAGGGAAAAGTCATGGCGGTTGATACCCTGTTTGGCCGGCGCAAGATGCTGACGGTCAAACTCAGTGACGGTAACGGCACCATCACGCTGCGTTTTTTCAATTTTACCGCCGCGATGAAAAACAACTTTGCCGAAGGCAAACTGGTGCACGCATACGGTGAAATCAAACGCGGCAATATGGGGCTGGAAATTATCCACCCTGACTACAAGTTTTACGCGCCAGAACGTCAGCCGGACGTCGAGCAAAGCCTGACACCCGTCTACCCCACCACCGATGGTCTGAGACAAGTCACCTTACGCAATCTGACCGATCAGGCATTGGCACTGCTGGACCAAGCGGCGGTGCAGGAACTGCTGCCCACCGGACTTTACGACCACCAACTGACGCTGGCTCAGGCTCTGCATACCATTCACCGGCCACCGCCTGACATCGATCTCGACCAGTTCGATCAGGGGCGTCATCCGGCACAAATCCGGCTGATCATGGAAGAGCTGCTGGCACAGAATCTGTCGATGCTGGCGGTACGCAGCCAAGGCCAGCGTGATGCGGCATTGCCGCTGCCCGACGCCTCACAACTCAAGCAGCGGTTACTGGCACAGTTGCCCTTTACGCCGACCGGAGCCCAGTCACGGGTGGTGAAAGAAATTGAAGCGGATCTCACGCAGCCACACCCGATGATGCGTCTGGTGCAGGGCGATGTTGGCTCAGGCAAAACACTGGTGGCCGCGCTGGCGGCCGTGCGGGCGATTGAGCACGGTTATCAGGTCGCCCTGATGGCGCCCACCGAACTACTGGCAGAGCAACATGCACTCAATTTCGCCAACTGGTTTGAAAGCATGGGGATTCAGGTCGGCTGGTTGGCGGGCAAACTGAAAGGAAAAGCCAAAGAGGCCGAGCTGGCGCGGATTGCCAGCGGCGAAGCGCAGATGGTGGTCGGCACCCATGCTCTGTTTCAGGAACACGTGGCGTTCCATCACCTGGCCCTGGTGATCATTGATGAACAACACCGTTTCGGGGTACATCAGCGCCTGGAATTACGTGAGAAAGGTGCCCGACAAGGCGCGTATCCTCACCAGTTGATCATGACCGCAACCCCTATTCCGCGCACCCTCGCCATGACTGCCTACGCGGATCTGGAAACCTCCGTGATCGATGAATTACCACCGGGCCGGACACCGATCCAGACGGTCGCCATCCCGGCCACCAAGCGTGACGACATCATTGAGCGTGTCCGCCATGCCTGTCTTGACGAAGGCAAACAAGCTTATTGGGTCTGTACCCTGATTGACGAGTCCGAAGTTCTGGAAGCACAGGCCGCCGCTGACACCGCCGAAGAGCTGCAACGCCGACTGCCGGACGTCAAGATCGGTCTGGTCCACGGCCGAATGAAACCGGCCGAAAAACAAGCGGTGATGCAAGCGTTCAAAGACAATCAACTCCACCTGCTGGTCGCCACCACCGTGATTGAAGTTGGGGTGGACGTACCCAATGCCAGCCTGATGATCATTGAGAACCCGGAGCGACTTGGCCTGGCTCAGTTGCACCAGTTACGCGGGCGCGTCGGCCGGGGCTCGGTGGCGAGCCACTGTGTGCTGCTCTACCACGCGCCACTGTCCAAAACGGCGCAAAAGCGTCTGGGGGTGCTGCGCGAAAGCAATGACGGTTTCGTGATCGCCCAGCGCGATCTGGAAATTCGCGGACCGGGCGAACTGCTCGGCACTAAACAGACCGGACTGGCGGATTTCAAAATTGCCGATCTGGTCCGCGATCAGCGCCTGATCCCGGAAGTTCAGCGCATCGCCCGCTACATTCACCAGCAATATCCAGACAACGCCACGGCCATTATCGAGCGCTGGCTCGGTGAGCGCGACGTGTACGCCAAGGCGTGATTTTTCCAACCAATATCGCCACAGCTCCCCTTTTCCCCTCACAAAGCAAACGTTTGCTTTTAATAAAAAACCTTTTATAATTCCGGCCAATTTTTCGCGCGGATCCGACTCCGCATGTGCTCCACGCTGATCCGGCCCTGATTAACAGCAATCACAGATAACGTGCCGGCTCCCACTGATGTCCCCATTCAGCGAATATCAGTGGTGCTCTGACAGGAAACTTCCATGGCTAACCACAACGCTTCGCGACATACCGACCTGGTTTATCAGCTCAACGATAAACCACCGCTACCGCAAACCCTTTTCGCTGCCCTGCAGCACCTGCTGGCCATGTTTGTCGCCATCATTACCCCGTCGCTGATCATCTGCCAGTCGCTTGGTGTGCCGGCCGAGCAAACCAACACCATCATCAGCATGTCATTATTCGCGTCCGGCCTGTCGTCTTTTATCCAGATCCGGACCTTTGGGCCGATCGGTTCCGGGCTGTTGTCCGTGCAGGGCACCAGCTTTAACTTCCTCGGCCCAATCATCGGTGCCGGGCTGGCACTGAAAGCGGGCGGCGCGGATCTGTCGACCATGATGGCGGCGATTTTCGGCACCATTCTGGTGGCCTCATTTGCTGAAATTCTGCTGTCACGCGTGCTGGATTACGCACGCCGGGTGATCACTCCCCTGGTGTCTGGAATTGTGGTGACCCTGATCGGCCTGACGCTGATCCAGGTTGGTCTGGTTTCAATGGGCGGCGGATATGCGGCGCTCGGTGATGGCACGTTCGGCAGCCTAGACAAACTGGCGCTGGCGGGTACGGTACTGGGGCTGATCGTCCTGCTCAACCGCGCCCGCAACCCGTACATTCGGGTCGCATCGATTGTGATTGCCATGCTGGTCGGTTACCTGCTGGCTTATTTCATGGGCATGGTTGATAGCTCACAACTGGGCGACACCGCGCTGATCGCATTGCCGGTTCCCATGCAGTATGGACTGAGCTTTGACTGGTCGCTGTTTATTCCGCTGGTACTGATTTTCCTTATCACGGCGCTGGAGGCGATTGGTGACATTACCGCGACTTCAGAAGTATCTGGCGAGCCGGTCAAAGGCTCGGTCTACATGCGACGCATCAAAGGAGGCGTACTGGCTGACGGGTTAAACTCCGCCCTGGCGGCGCTGCTAAACAGCTTCCCGAACTCCACTTTTAGTCAGAACAATGGGGTGATCATGCTGACTGGTGTGGCCAGCCGTTATGTAGGCTACTTCATCGCCGCCATGCTGGTCTTGCTAGGCCTGTTTCCTGGCGTGGCCAGCTTTGTCCAGCTTATCCCGGAACCTGTGCTGGGCGGCGCAACCATAGTGATGTTCGGCACCATCGCCGCTGCCGGGGTGCGCATTATCTCCCGCGTGGAGCTCGACCGCCGCGCAATTCTGATCATGGCTCTGTCGTTTTCTATGGGGCTAGGCATCGCGCAGAAACCGGAAATCCTCCAGTTCATGCCCGAGTTCATTAAGAGCATCTTCTCCTCCGGCGTCGCCGCCGGTGGCATCACCGCAATCGTGCTCAATCTGCTGCTGCCGGAAAAACTGACCGATGCAGAGCGCGAGCGCGCAACGGAGTCCTAACCATTCCGACTCCCTCAGGCCCGCGGCCGCGCGCTTGAGGGAGTTTAACGGGTTGGAAAGCTGATCTGAGCTTTGAGTCCGCCTTGTGAGCGGTTATTCACCACCACAGCGCCGCGATGCTGGCTGACAATCCGCTTCACGATTGCCAGCCCCAATCCGGTCCCTTCACTGCCCCGCGCGGTGTCGCCCCGGGTAAAAGGTTCGAACAACTTACCGATCTGGCTGTTTTCAATCCCCGGGCCATTATCTTCCACACACACCCACGCCAGTTTGTTGTCGGCCGTCATGCCGGTGCTGACTTTTACCCAGCCGTTACCATAGCGAATGGCGTTCACCACCAGATTACTGATCGCGCGCTTGATCGCGATGGGGCTGCCGATGGCATCTTTCATCTGCGGATTCAGCTCCGTTTCAACCTGAATTTCATACCCCCCTTCCGACGTCGCCACGTCGCGGGCCAAATCATTGAGGCTGACCGCTTCAAAGCTCTGCTGATTGACTGGTTTGAGGTAATCCATAAACTGACTGATGATCTCATTGCACTCTTCGGTGTCACCGATGATGCCTTCCGCCAGATAACTGTCCTGTGGCGACATCATTTCCGTCGCCAGCCGAATGCGGGTCAGCGGCGTGCGTAAGTCGTGACTGATGCCGGCCATCAGCAGCGCGCGGTCTTCTTCGAGCGCCTGAATGCCTTTTGACATCTGGTTAAACGCCCGGGTGACCGAGCGGATCTCCGTGGCACCTTTTTCTGGCAGCGGTGGTGGGATTTCGCCCCGGCCCACGTCCTTAGCGGCACGCTCAAGCGCCACCAAAGGCCGATTCTGCAACCGGATAAACAGCCAGCCACCGGCGACGATCAGCAGCGCCATGATCAGGCTGTTACGAAACAGCGGCGCAAAGTCTTCTTCCTGTAACTCCGAGAGCGGAATGCGGATCAACGCGCCCGGCAGAGCATCGGTTTTCATCCACAGAATGTAGCTTTCCTGTCCGAGCATCATGCGCACATCGGTCGGAACCCCGAGTTCCTGGCTCATCTCTTCACTCATCAGATCAATACTGACCGCATGGCGGTACTCTTCGGCAATCGGACTGTCTTCCGGATGTATCGTCACGCCCAACTGCTCAAGCACCCGGCGACGCTGCGGCGCATCCAGCCCGGCATTGAGCTCCTCAGAATCATCCAGCATCAGGTTAATTTCATGGCCGAGAATCTTGTTGAATTGCTGCAAACTCGGCAACAGTGCGTAATTAAATACCGCGTAGTAGGAATAGACCTGGCTGGCGATCAGCAAAGTGATCAGCAACAAAATGGATTGAGTCAACGAGCTGCGGATACGCATAACATTACCTTGAGAGCCAATTGGAGCAGGAAGACAAACAAAAAGCTCCGGTTGCGCGGGCAACCGGAGCCGGAAGGTCAGGCTTACGCTTCTTTACCGTCGGGGACAAAGACGTAGCCCAGCCCCCACACCGTCTGAATGTAACGAGGTTTGCTCGGGTCGACTTCCAGCATGCGGCGCAAACGCGAGATTTGCACGTCGATCGAGCGTTCCATGGCGGAGTACTCCCGTCCACGCGCCATATTCATCAGCTTGTCGCGTGACATCGGCTCACGCGCGTTGGTCACCAGGGCTTTAAGCACCGCAAACTCACCAGACGTCAGTGGCATAGGCTCATCACCACGGAACATTTCTCGGGTTCCGAGATTAAGGCGAAACTCACCGAATTCCACCACCGATTCCTCAGAACTCGGAGCGCCCGGCGCTTCAATCACCTGACGACGCAACACCGCTTTGATCCGTGCCAGCAACTCACGGGGGTTAAACGGTTTAGGCAGATAATCGTCCGCGCCGACTTCCAGACCGACAATCCGGTCGATTTCATCACCTTTGGCAGTCAGCATCAGGATCGGCAACATGTTGTTGGCGTTGCGCAGCCGGCGGCAGATCGACAAACCGTCTTCGCCCGGCAACATCAGGTCCAGCACCATCAGGTGGAAGTTTTCACGCGTCAACAGACGGTCCATTTGCTCACTGTTTGCCACACTACGTACCTGGAAACCTTGTTCCGACAGGTAACGTTCCAGCAACGCACGCAAACGTGCATCGTCATCGACCACGAGGATCTTAAAGTTTTCTTGCATGTAAAGACTCCACCAAATAAACCCATTGCCCAGACAGGATGGCAGTATGCAATGTACCACCCGTTCGCGAAAAGTCGCTTAAAGAATTGTTAACGTTTATGTCTTTTTTAGCTAATGTATCCGCAGGTTGCAATCTGATAGCATCAACAATATGAAAACCAATCTGATTACCCGAGAAGGCTTTGATCGCCTTAAAAAAGAGCTCGACTTTCTATGGAGAGAAGAGCGCCCTGAAGTCACCAAAAAAGTCACCTGGGCCGCCAGTCTGGGCGACCGCAGTGAGAACGCGGACTACCAGTATAACAAGAAGCGCTTGCGAGAAATTGATCGCCGTGTCCGTTATCTGAGAAAGCGCCTCGAACAGGTCAAAGTGGTCGACTACTCTCCGCAGCAGGAAGGCCAGGTGTTTTTTGGCGCCTGGGTCGAAATTGAGAATGACGCTGGCGAGCGGATGCAGTTTCGCATCGTCGGTCCGGACGAGATCTATGGCGACGCCAAAGGCTACATCTCGATCGACTCACCGATGGCACGGGCGATCCTCAAAAAAGCGGTCGACGACGAATTCACCGTGCGCACCCCGGATGGCGAGAAAGAGTGGTTCGTCAATAGCATCCGCTATCAGGCGTAAAAAAAAGCCCCGCACCGCGGGGCTTGACGTTATTGTTCCGAGGCGGGCTTGTCCGTCACGATGTAATCTTTATCGCTGCTGACCACCGCCCCGTACTTCAGAAAATTGCGCCCCAGAATCATGCTGTAATGGAACCGGCTGCGATCTTGCAAATTGACCCGGATCGCTTTCTCAATTCCCCCCAGGCTGACCCGCATCTTGACCACCGGGCGCACGTTGGCTTTTTCACCGTCCCGGGCACGAATGCGCATCACATCGACCACTTCGCGCGTAAACTGCTTTTTCATCCCCAGATCGTTTTCGTAGGTGAAAGTGACCATTTTCTTACCGTCTTTGTCGAACTGCTTGATGTCCTGTGCGTTGATTGAACTGATGTCCGCCCCGGTATCCAGTTTGACTGGAAAACTGAGCCCTTCCACCTGCGCCACTTCAATGTGACCGGCGCGAAACAGCGGGTGCACATCCAGCAGGTTCTCAGCTCGGGTATTGACCAGCACTCCGCCTTTGGCCATTTTTTGTCCCAACGTGAAATACGGCTTCTGGCCCTTTTTCTCCACGACATCAACGGCAAATGCCAGTGTGCGTGTCTCGCCGCCAAACGTGAACTCACCTTCGACAATCGGCCGGGTCGACTCACCCACCACGATGTTTTTGATCACCTCTTTCACCACTTTCTGATCACCGCCTTTGCCATCGGGCAGATAGAATTCGACCTGCGGCTTCTTGCCTTCCACCAGCTCAAAACTGCTGACCCGCAGCAAGGGAGTGTTGACCGCAAACGACGGTTCCGCGCGCAACGTCACGCCGTCCAGTTCGATCTCTTCCTCAGGTGACACCACCAGCGGATGACTCTTAAGCGCATTGTTGTAGCTCTTTTCGCCGCCACGCAGTAGATTCTCCCGTCCGGAATTGATAACAAAATATCGGCTGGTGGTGTTCAGACCAATACGCAATTGGGTATCGAGGTGACTGCGATCTCGCAGATACACCAGCCAGTGTTCGGTTTGGGTGTCATTGAGCTTAACCGGCAGGTAGACCAGCGGGCGCGCCGTGCCACTCACACGCAGCATTTTCACCAGCGGCAGCGTCATCGCTTTGCGCTGCCCGTTGCTGCCGATCAGCGTAAACGACACCTGGCGGGCTTTTTTATCCACCTGAATGTCTTTGGCATTGGCAATCGAATAATTGTTTTTCAATGAGAAACTGGTTTTGTACGGTAAACCGCCCACGTTAACGGTCTCGTGTTTGCCAATCACCTGAGCTTGTGGCAGGCCCTGCAGGTAATCGTAACCGGCGAACACCCAGGCATTGTTCTCAAGGAAGGTTTTTCCGATCAACACCGGAGCAGAGAAACCGGAACGATCCGCAAGGTTCACGTCAGTGTTAACCGTGTGCCCGGCGATGGTCAGTGGCAGATTGATGGTCGGCCGCAGGATAGGTTTGTCATTGGTACGGCTGCGGATCATCGCAATCCGCTCAATGTCATCGGTTATTTTGATGACTTTGCCAGTGTACGGATGGCGTACTTCAAACGAGACCTGAACCCGGTACGGCTTGAACATGGCGTCTTCCCACTTGCCGTGGCGTTTGTCCATGTCCTCAACCACAGCTTCCATCAGAGCATCGTCTTTCAGATGCTGATACTTGGGGTTCTGGCTGATGACGTGAATGTTCTCGGCATGCATTGAGGTGGTATCGGCGCCGGTGTCAATTTTGCCCGTGAACGGAACGCCCTTGAGTTGCGGAATGTCGTTATAATAGACATTCTCAGTTCGCCCCAACACCAACTCGTTGTCGATTTTGTACACCGGATCGCGGGTGGTGGCTTGCAGATCGCCAGACCAGGACATCGGAGTGAATAACGCGGTGCTGAACAGGGCAAGGGCTAAAGAAACTTTCTTCATGAGGAGAATCCATGACTGTCGGATAAGTGAAACACAGTAACTATGAGTTCCCCCATAGCCGATAAGTTCTGAATTTGATTACAGTTTTGACACAAATATAACCAATGTCCACCTGAGATAAGTAATTTAAGCGCAAAAACCTGCGACCAAATGTAAAATCGTTGGAAAAACGCCGATGCACCCCAATGTGGGAAATACCCACGCCGTGCATCGGCTGCCAATACACCCGAATAAAAGAGAACCCACGGATGAGCCAAGCTATCTGTCACTTGATTGCCCAGGAGCTGAATGTACGCCCTGAGCAGGTCAACGCCGCTGTCACTCTGATTGATGACGGTAACACCGTCCCCTTTATTGCCCGCTACCGCAAAGAAGTCACCGGCGGACTGGACGATACCCAACTGCGGACGCTGGACAGCCGCCTGTCCTATCTGCGTGAGCTGGACGAACGTCGTCAAACCATCCTCAAATCGATTGAGGAACAGGGAAAACTGACAGCGGAGCTGGAACAAGACATCCGTCAGGCCGACAGCAAAACGCGACTGGAAGACCTGTACCTGCCGTACAAACCGAAGCGCCGTACCAAGGGGCAAATCGCCATCGAAGCCGGCCTGGAGCCGCTGGCGGACACGTTGTGGCACACACCGCAGACTGACCCTGACAGTGAAGCGGCCAAGTATCTGGCGGATGACAAAGGCATCACAGACATCAAAGCTGCGCTGGATGGTGCACGTGCGATCATCATGGAGCGCATCGCTGAAGACGCCAACCTGTTGGAGAAGATCCGCGCCCATCTGACCCGACACGCCGAATTGGTGGCCCGGGTTGTCGCAGGCAAAGAGCGCGAAGGCGAAAAATTCAAAGACTACTTCGAACACAACGAACCGATCAGCAAAGTGCCGTCTCACCGCGCGCTGGCGATGTTACGTGGCCGCAACGAAGGCTTTCTGACCCTGGCACTGAATGCCGATCCGGCTCAGGAAGAAGGTGTGCGTCAGTCCTATTGTGAAACCTTGATTGCCGATCACTACGGCATCACGCTGAGCAATGCGGCGGCTGACGCGTGGCGTAAGCAGGTCATCAGTTGGGCATGGCGCATCAAAGTGTCGATGCACATGGAAACAGAGTTGATGGGCGCCATGAAAGAACGCGCGGAAATTGAGGCCATCGACGTGTTCGCCACCAACCTGAAAGATCTGCTGATGGCAGCACCCGCGGGTCCACGCGCGACGCTCGGCCTCGATCCGGGCCTGCGTACCGGCTCGAAAATCGCCGTGGTGGATGCCACCGGGAAAGTGCTGACCACCGAAACCATTTACCCACACCCTCCACAGAATCAGTACGACCGCGCCGTGCAGGTCGTGGACCAGTTGGTACGCAAATTTAATGTGGATCTGATTGCGATCGGCAACGGCACGGCGTCGCGCGAAACCGATGCCTTTGTGGCTGACGTGATCCAACGTGGCAACCTCAAAGTACAGAAAATCATGGTCAGTGAGGCTGGAGCATCGGTGTACTCGGCCTCCGAACTGGCGGCAAAAGAGTTCCCGGCCATGGACGTGTCACTGCGGGGCGCGGTGTCAATCGCCCGCCGCCTGCAGGATCCCCTGGCGGAACTGGTGAAAATCGATCCGAAATCCATCGGTGTCGGTCAGTACCAGCACGACGTCAGTCAGACATTGCTTGCCAAGCGCCTTGATGCGGTGGTGGAAGACTGTGTCAACGCCGTCGGAGTGGACGTCAATACAGCATCAGCGGCACTGCTGACCCGCGTCGCCGGCCTGTCGAACACGTTGGCTGACAACATCGTTGCCTACCGCGACGAAAACGGCCGTTTTGAGTCCCGCACCACGCTGAAAAAAGTCGCACGTCTGGGGCCAAAAGCGTTTGAACAGTGTGCCGGTTTCCTGCGCATCATGGACGGAAAGAACCCGCTTGATGCCTCGTCAGTGCACCCGGAAGCCTACCCGGTGGTCAAAGCCATCGCTGAGAAAAACCACAAGCAGGTACAGAGCCTGATCGGCGACTCCGACTTCCTGCGCGGCTTGCATGCGGTCGATTACACCGACGACCACTTCGGTGTGCCGACCGTGACCGACATTATCCGTGAGCTGGACAAACCGGGGCGTGACCCGCGTCCGGAGTTTAAGACAGCAACGTTTGCCGATGGCGTCAATACCGTCGCCGATCTGGAGCCTGGCATGATTCTCGAAGGCGTGGTCTCCAACGTGGCCAATTTCGGCGCGTTTGTCGACATTGGCGTTCATCAGGACGGACTGGTGCACGTCTCCGCGCTGTCGGATCGATTCGTATCCGACCCACGAGACGTGGTCAAGGCCGGGGACATTGTCAAAGTCAAAGTGATGGAAGTGGACGTGCAGCGCAAACGCATCGGTTTGTCCATGCGCCTCAGTGATGAACCAGGACAGGATAACCGCAGTCAGCGCTCCGGTGCTGCGCGCCCGCGCAGCCAGGAAAACAACCGCGGACAACGCCGCCGGGATGAGCCGCAAAACAACGCCATGGGCGGTGCATTTGCCGCCGCTTTCGCTAAAGCGAAAAAATAATCCCGGCCGAAAAAAATACCCACGCATGCGTGGGTATTTTTTTGTTCGCGATAAACATC
Organism: Vibrio sp. V38_P2S17PM301; assembly: GCF_009904845.1. NCBI lineage: Bacteria > Pseudomonadati > Pseudomonadota > Gammaproteobacteria > Vibrionales > Vibrionaceae > Vibrio > Vibrio sp. V38_P2S17PM301. The sequence continues at coordinate 59,153 of NZ_WXWO01000049.1, forward strand.
GAAACACTGATGTCTACAGCACCGCTATAATCTCAGATGGCGTGTTAGGGGCCACAGCATGGCCATAGTGGTATTTAATAACCACACGCCTGCGTGCCATCTGTCCTTCGGTTATCACCGCATCGATGATGGTTTTGGGCAGGCGAAAACGCATCGCATACCCTTTGCCCTGATGCTGACTGTAAGTTTCCAGCGCCAACAGGCTAAACAGCCATTCTAGCGCGCTGCGCGGCGGGTCACGTTCGTCCGCGTCCACCTCTTGCTCCGGTTCCAGTTCGTAGCCAGGATGCTCCGACGGATCCCAGGAAGTGCTTCTGTGACGTTTCTCGTCCGCGTTGATCTTACGTTCCGCATTTGACTTCGCCGGCGCCATGGTCGGCACCACAGGTTCGCGAACTTTATTGTCACGAGCTGCCTGCTCTGTCTGGACATTCACCGATGGGGCGATAAGTGGCACACTCACGTTCGTCGGTGACACGATCATAGCCGAAACCTCCTCAGTATCGCCCACCCGAAATGCATGCTAAGGCATATCTCCCGGGTTAGACTTGGTATCGGCCGGATTGCTCAAATATTTAACAATTATTTGTGACTGAATTGGACAATTTGCTGACAGAAGCTGTCCAGTTCGGTCATAAACGGCGCATGCGACGACTGAGTAAAGACAAAACAGTCGCTGCCGGGCACCAGATTGTCCAGATCACTGGCGACCTTAACCGGGACCAACCCATCCAGACGGCCATACAACCTCAGCATCGGGGCACTGATGTGCGGCAGATGCTGGCGTAAATCGACCTCCGCCAGCATCGTCAGGCCGGCCAGCAAGGAGTCCGGATTCGGGGCCGGGCGGGACAACACCGCCTCTTTCAACTGGCGAACGTCCTGCCGGGCCGACGGACTGCCCATCGCCTGCAACGCCATGAAACGTTCGATGGTGGTTTGAAAATCCTCCATCAACTGATCGGTAAACGCAGTCAGTACCGAGGGCTGAATACCGCGCCATGGTCGCTCTGCGGCAAATTTTGGCGAACTGGCGACCGTCACCAGCTTGCGCACCCGCTGAGGATGATGCAGCGCCATGTGCGTCGCCACCAGCCCGCCCAGCGACCAGCCGACCCAAATGGCGCGTTCTGGTGCCCGCTCAAGCAGCAAGGTGGTCATCTCATCTAACGTGGCCGCATGCAAATGGGCACTGTGACCGTAACCCGGCAAATCAACCACATGCACCCGAAAGTGATGACTGAGAACCTCCACGGTCTGATGCCACACGGCCCCGTTCATTCCCCAGCCGTGCACCAGCACCAAATCGTCGCCCTGTCCCTGACTCTGCCAAAACAATTCTGCAGCCATGCTCGCACCCTCTCCGACTAAAACCATGCATTGTGTTCGGTGGTCAGTGCATCATGGTCTGCACTGACCGCTTTCTGGCAAACGCTTATGTTATCCCACTGGTGGCAAAACGCCATGCTCTGTTTGGGCGGCGCGCAATGCGACTTGTGCCGTCTGTCCGCCGATAATCGGCTGTGGTGTCGTCACTGTCAGCGGTATTTTGCTCCCCGTCCGCGCTGCCAGCGCTGCGGCCTGCCGACCCCGATACCCGTCGAGCAATGCGGTCAGTGTCTTGCCAGCCCGCCTTTGTGGAACCGACTCTACTGCATCGGCGATTATCAGCCCCCCTTGTCGGAATACGTGCACCGCTTTAAATACCGCCGTCAGTTCTGGCTAAGCCCGCCACTGGCGCAGTTGGTCACGCCTCAGATCGAGACCCCGGCACCGCTCCTGACCTCGGTGCCACTGCACTGGCGCCGCCACGCATGGCGCGGATTTAATCAGAGTGAATTGCTCGCCGTTCAACTGATCCGTCAATGGCCACACAGTCGTTATCAGCCGCTGTTTCAGCGCTGTCGGGCCACCGTACAGCAACAGGGACTGAGCAAAGCCGAACGCAGCCGCAACCTCCGCCGGGCGTTTGTTTTGTCGCGTGCGCCGAGCGTACGTCACGTAGCTCTGGTGGACGATGTGGTAACCACCGGCAGTACCGTGCAGCAATTGTGCAAATTACTGCTTGATGCCGGCGCGGAAACTGTTGATATTTACTGTCTGTGCCGCACTCCTGAGCCCGGTGACTAGTTCAGACAACGCTAATTTATGCGCAAAGGGCTAGATCTCAGAATTCACAGGAGTAGAATGGTGGTTAAATAGCCTACAAATTTACTCAGGTATTCGTCGTGTCAAATACTATTACTATTACAGAATCTGCCCAGTCCCATTTTGCCAACCTGCTGAGCCAGCAACCGGACGGCACTAACATTCGCGTGTTTGTGGTCAACCCGGGAACTCAGAATGCAGAATGTGGTGTGTCTTACTGCCCGCCAGAAGCGGTGGAAGCGACCGATACAGAGCTGGCGTTCAGCGGCTTCTCGGCTTACGTCGACGAGCTCAGCCTGCCATTTCTGGAAGATGCCGAAATCGATTTTGTCACCGACAAAATGGGTTCTCAGCTGACCCTCAAGGCGCCGAACGCCAAGATGCGTAAAGTGTCTGATGACGCGCCGCTGACAGAACGTGTTGAGTACGCCATCCAGACACAGGTGAACCCACAACTGGCCAGCCACGGCGGTCACGTGAATCTGATTGAAATCACCGAAGACGGTGTCGCGATCGTTTCGTTCGGCGGCGGTTGTAACGGCTGCTCTATGGTGGACGTCACACTCAAAGAAGGCATCGAGAAAGAGCTGCTGCAACAGTTCGAAGGCGAACTGACCGCAGTGCGCGATGCGACCGAACATGATCGCGGTGAGCATTCTTACTACTGATCGCACGCGATTGTGAGCAAAAGGTTGGCCGTCATACGCCAACCTTTTCTTTATCTGAGAGAAACTCGTCTTTGGTCACAATCTGCTCTTTTCAAGCACACGGCTTTTCTCATATATTAAGAACACTTTTCCCTGCAAAGGAGCGAGCGTAATGACAGGAAAGAAAACGCCGGACATTCTGGCGAAACAAGCCGTCGCTCAGTCCCGCTTATTTACCATAGAATCCCTTGACCTGCGCTTTAGTAATGGAGTGGAACGCACCTATGAACGCATGAAGCCCAGCGGCCGAAATGCCGTCATGATGGTTCCACTGACCGAACAGGGCGATTTGCTGCTGGTGCGCGAATACGCCGCCGGCACTGAGCGGTACGAACTGGGGTTTCCCAAAGGTCTGATTGATCCGGGCGAAACCCCACAGCAAGCGGCTGACCGTGAGCTCAAAGAGGAGATCGGATTCGGTTGCCGCAGCCTGATGCCCCTCAAAGAGGTGGTCCTGGCGCCGTCGTACTTTTCCAGTCGCATGACGCTGTTTGTTGCACGCGATCTCTATCCTGAGCGTCTGGAAGGGGACGAGCCCGAACCGCTGGAAATTGTGCGCTGGCCTCTGGCGCAGGCCGAAGAGTTGCTTACCCACCTCGATTTTTGTGAAGCACGCAGCATCACTGCGCTACTACTTGCCCTGCGTCATCTAAAATAATAACAGCAGGGTTATAGGAACCGATATGCCGATAACGAAAGACTTGTCCCATCTGCTGCCCAGCGTGATCGAAATCGCCCGTTCTGCGGGTCAGCTGATCTTGGATATTTATCAGAAAAAACAGTATGAAGCGTACACCAAAAGCGATGAAACGCCGGTCACCAGTGCTGACATTGCGGCGCATAAGCTGATCACTGAACGTCTCAGCGAACTGACGCCGGACATTCCGGTGCTGTCTGAAGAAGCGGCCAACATCAGTCTGGCCCAGCGGGCAGACTGGGATCGCTACTGGCTGGTCGACCCGCTCGACGGCACTCAAGAATTCATCGCCCGCAGTGGCGACTTTGCCACCATCATTGCACTGGTCGAAAACCACCGTCCGGTGATGGGTGTGGTGTACGGCCCGGTCTCTGGTGTTACGTACTACGCCTATCACGGCAAAGGCGCCTGGAAGATCCCGGACATGAGCGAAAGCGTGCGCATCACGACCCACAAACACGAAAGCCTGAACCAGTCTATCGCCATTGCCATCAGCCGCCGCCAGGACATCAATCGCATCACCAGCCGCATGAGCAGCCGCTGGAACTACGATCTGGTGCCGCTCGGCTCGGCTGCCCTCAAAGCGTGTCTGGTCGCGGAAGGAGCCGTGGACTGCTATTTGCGCCTTGGCCCGACGGGCGAATGGGACACCGCTGCCACCCAGTGCATCGTCGAAGAAGCCGGAGGGCGCATTCTCAGCACGGTTCTCGAACCATTGTCTTACAACGAACGCGAAACACTGGAAAACCCCAACTTTATTGTGTTGGGCGATGAGCAGTTGCCGTGGGATGACATCCTCAAAGTGAAAGACTGAACGTAAAAAGGGCGACCTGAGTCGCCCTTTTTTATTGTCTTTTTGCTGCTCGCTGGGCAGGTTATAGTCGGCCACCCTGACTGAACTGATAGCGTCCCTGAGCATCCGGCTTCGGCAGGTTGCGTAACTGACTTTGCAGTGAACCCGGAAACTCTGCGCCGGGTTTAAACCACGCCTGACTGGTGTAACTTTGATTGGCTTGCAGCTCGGCAGAAAACTCGCTGCTGACCTGAGCGCTGCTCTGCTGACCGGCCACGCTAAGCGAACTGTTTTCACAGCGGATCGTTGCCACCACCGGCCCCAGATCGAGATCACCAAGCGGCGTCTGAGCCCCCGCCTGTCCCCAGGCCAGCTCACCCTCACCGCGGGCACAATACGGTGCTTGGTATCGCCAGTCATCAATCGTCAAGACCAGTTGACCAGACACGCCAATTGGCAACGGCACTTGTGCATAGCGCAATGCATTCTCAGCCGCCATCGAGGTCACCAGGTCACGTGCGTACGCACCACCAAAGCCATACCCCAGCACGCCTTTACCGTTGATCCCTAAATCACTGCCACGGCCAAAACGCACCGTCGCTTCCAAGCGAGCCATCAGCAGTTTCCAGCCGCTCAGCGACCAGCGGACTTCACCGAGCGATTGACGCTGCCAACTGACGGACTGCGCTTTGCCCTGCCACACCGTGCCAGATATGCCTTCGATTTGCAGTGGCGCGGGCAGCGTCACTTGTCTGAGTACAAATGCGGCCGGCACATGGGCCACAAGACTGATCACGCTGACCAGAACAAACCCACCGGTCAGTAACCAGATTTTTTTCGTCATCCTATCCTCGCTTAAACTGCAAGCGTTTAATCTCTACCACACCAGCCTTGTCGGCGCGTTCAATATCGAGAAACTCAACTTCGACCCCAAAGTCGCTTTTGAGGTGAGACACCCAGTTCAGGAACTGGTCAAACGCCACAGGCTGAATCCACACCTGGAGCATCTCACTACGCGGCTGCACCCGGATCAGCTCAATGTTATAGCGTCCGGCTGTGGAAGAGACAATCTGGTTGAGCGGCTGAGTGGAACTGGTAACCCCGCCACTGGCACGCAGCGTGGTGATCTGGTTGGCTTTTTCCCTCGTCCAGCTCAGCAACTGTTTTTCAGTCGAAATGCGGGCTTCTGCTTCCGCCGCACGCTGATGCAACGGCGACAAGATCCCCCAGTACAGCACAGCCAGCACCAGCAAAGCTCCGCCGATCATGACCAGACGCTGCTCGCGCGGCGTAATGCTTTGCCACCAGGCTTGTGCGGTGGCCAATAATTGTTTCATCTGTCACCTCACTTACGTTTGAGTACGAACGAGCCATTGACCACTTCACCAGATCGGGTCAGTTGCCCCTGCTCAACGCTGAAGTGCTTGGCCAGTTCGACACGCGCTTTTTCAAAACTCTGGAAATCTTTGCTCTGAGCCTGCAGGCGCACTTCGCCGCGGTTGCCATCGTAGCGAATGCTCTGCAACTGCATGTCACTGCTGTTGCGGAAGGTGTCCGTCATCTTGGTCATCACCACCAGAATCGAGTCTTCTGCATTACCGCCCGACAAACGGTTGGCCTCTTGCTCCATCAGGCGTTTGAGGTAACCCACGGTCGGAATCTTGCTCCTGCCCGGTAACGCTGCTCGGAAGATACGTTCGCTTTCAGCGCGGTACTGCTGCGCCTGCGCTTCATACTGCTGGATCTGCAAGACCGCGTACACCGACGACGTCACCAGCAGTAATCCTGCTGCGACAGCCGCCGGACGCCACAGACGCCAGTGTTTGAGCAGTGATGACTTGGGTTTAAATTCCCCACTGAGCAGATTCACTTTGCTGCTGATCGCATGTTCCGTCAGCAGTTGCATGATCAGCGCGGGCTGTTCACAACGCCAATCCGCACCCTCACTCAGATTCAGCTCCGGTAACGCGCTGTAGGATCGCAGTGCTAACGGCGCTTCGCCGTCATCATCACTCACCCATTCCGACGCGGCCAGAATAGGCAACCACTCGGATTCAATACTCAACGCGCGGTAAGGACCTTTGCGTAACAGCCACAGCTCACCCAGCTGCGCGGCGCTGATGCCTTCAGGGTACTCTGGCAATGCCAGCACATCCGGCAACACTTTTTTCACGTCAATCTGATGCTCACGCAGCTCATCAAGCAGGGTACGCAGCCAGTTACGATCCAGGCCACACACGTATGCATGTGAGCCTTGACGGGCCAGCTGGGTAAAGTGCAGTTCATCCGCATCCTGAGCCAGATCGTCTTCGAGTAAATAAGGCAGCATGGTGTCCAGTTGGCGCGATGCACCGGCTGGGATCTCGACGTCTGTCAGCACAACATCGCGCGCCGACACCAACACGATCACTGTGCGCTGCGCGGCGTAGCCGGTCAGGTCAGATAACTGCGTCCAGTCGGCCAGCTCACCGCTGGCGATGACTTCATTTTGATTGGTTGACCACACCAACCAAGGGATTGGTGTGTCTTTTTGACTACTCAGTCGAACGGTCAGAAACTCGCTCACTGATCCCTCCAAAGCGACGGCGTATTACCGTTGCAGTTTCTCTGTTTTCACTATACAGCAGGCTACGTATTCTGACCCGGGACTCCTCGACCAACACTTCGGCGTCAAGCTCAAAGTAGGCACTGTCCACCGCCAGATACTGCCTGGCCTGCTTACGTACATTCTCATCCACGGATGCAATCGCGGGCTCAGCGAGGAAATCCTCAACACTGGCCCAGCCATCGTAAGGGCGTCTCTCCAGAATGGCTTTCGCATCTGAATCACTCAGATACGGGCTGAACATTGCCATCAGCAGCTTACTCTGTTCCGGTTCTAAGGTGTTGATGTTTAAGCGCCAGTCGTCGGCCGGCAACGCACAAACATATGGAGCCAGTTTGGTCATGGCCTCGCCACTCATCTGGTTGACGGCGCGTAATTCGCTCTCATCCGCCAGTAAAGTATTGGCGGCCATGTACGGCGGCGCCAGTCCTTCATAGAAAGCGTCTTCCACACCACTTTGGCTGTTGATGCCATCATTCTTATCGACAAACTCCCACGTCGAGTCCGCCATAACTTCCGCCTGATAGTCATCCACCTCCAGTTCGGTGAGCAGATTTTTCAGTACCGACACCAGATACGGACGCCCTGTATCGGCTGGATTGAACTCCACCGATGCCAGAGCGTTGACATTAAAACACGCCTGCCGATCAAGGATGCGTCCTTTCAGCCGGCCATAATCGAGCGGGTAGGTTTGCTCTTCGAGTGCCCATGGCTGCGACAGGTTGATGGTGTCACTGTCTTGGTAACTCTGTTCAATCCCCGCTTTGGCCAGCGACTCAGCACCGATGGCATACCAGTAAGCCTGTTGATAATTCAGCTGATTGCCCGCGCGCTTAAACTGGGTAAACAGGCGTCCGGACATCGTCGCCGCGATCGACACCATGATCGCCAGCAGCATCAGAATCACAATCAGAGCGACGCCGTGTTGGCGCTGAGCAGGTCTAGCTAGTGCCATCGTTGCCCCCTTCCGGTTTCGTGCCACCACTGCGCTGGATTTTGCCACTCGCAATCAGGTACACCCGTTCAATTTTGCCGTAATCTTTCAGCTCAAGAACCACTTTGATCCCGGCAGGCAGCGAATCGGTCTGCTCCCAGGATTCGCCCCATTTGTTGCCATCATAAAAGCTCAGGGTGAACGATTCGACGTCCGTCAGTATCGGGCGCGACAGTCCTTCCTGACCGGCCGGCGTATCAGGGTAACGCCACCACACCCGCTCAAGCGTCTGCTCTTTGATACGGTAGCCAACTTTGGTCACCTCACCACGCGGAAACTGTTGCTGAGGGTTAATCCAACCCAGACGGGTAAACATCACCCCTTTGCTGTCCGAGTCCAGCAGGTAATCGCGCCAGTCAATTAGGCGCTCACCCGCTTCACTGCCGTCAGTGCGAAACAACCGGGTCGCCATTTGACGAAAATCGGCGTCCATCACCACCAGGGCGCGCTGAATGTCGCTCAGACGGCCACTGCGCTGCAGGGAAATCTCGTTGCTGCGCTGTACCTGGCTGACCACCTGATAAGCCGCCACACTCAGGCTGGCAAAGATGGCAATCGCAACCAGCACTTCAATCAGAGTAAAACCGCGTTGGTGGCGGCCACGCAACGGATTAGTTTTCGACATAGCTGCGTACCGTCACCAAAGGCGCCCCCTGCTTTTCGGTCGCCACACTGATATCAAAAGCTTTCAGCAAGGTATCGGCGGTTTTCACCGGTGCTACCTTATAAAACCACTTACGACCAGCTAATTCTTCTTCGCCGCTGCGCTCACGCAGCGATTTTGGATCCAGCATCACCAGCGCCACCTGATTGTCGACCACCATCGCGGCGAAGGTTTTTTCTTCCAGATAGCTGATGGTGTTGATGTGTTGCGTCACGGCGCGAATCACCGCTATCGCGGCGGTGGCGAAAATGGCCAGTGCGACCAACACTTCCAGCAAGGTCATGCCCCGGTTACTTCTCATCTTGCTCTCCCGGAGCCAACAGGCGGATTTCCCCGTTTTCCTGAATATCCACACTCCAGCCATCGCTGGCCGCGTCGCGATCACCCGGATAGAAGGTGACCCGCACTGGCGTCAGCTCTCCGCTGGACAGAATGAAAATCTGCGGCGGACGCGGCTTGTCTTTCTCTTCGACGTCCGCAAACATGTCCTCATCGAACAGCGATCCCGGTTTGAATAACCGGTCATCATCACGCCAGCTGTCGGCGCCGAGAGTCATTTGCAATGCCACGCCTTCCGGCAGCTGGGTATCGGCTTTGATGCCATCCATTTTGAGCGCTTGCCAGCCTTCGTCGTTGAGGCTCATTAACTGATAGCGCGAGCGCTTTTCATCAATTCTCAGACCAAAATCCTTTCCGGACAGCATCGCTTCTTCATTAAGAAGCTGTACCCGCTGGAAAAGACTCTGTGCGTCGTCCTTGGCCGCTTCATCACGGCTGGGTGGTAATGTGGCGATCACTGCCACGGCACTGACGGCCATCAGCACCAGCACCAGCAACACTTCCAATAAGGTAAAACCACGTGAACGAGACATAGAGATCAATCGGGCGGCACAGGCCGCCCGCTCAGTTATTTACTGATAGTCCTGCAGATTCCAGTTACCGATGTCGGCATTAATACCTTCACCGCCTTCCTGACCATCTGCCCCCAGCGTAAACACATCAATGGTGCCTTTTTCACCCGGGCTGAGGTACTGGTAGTCGTTCCCCCAAGGGTCGGTCGGCAGACGCTTGATGTAACCGCCATCGCGGTAGTTGCGCGGCTCTGGGTTACTCGGCTTGCTCACCAAAGCTTGCAGGCCCTGATCGGTGCTTGGGTACACACTGTTGTCCAGTTTGTACATATCCAGCGCATTTTCCAGCGCCACGATATCGGTGATCGCTTTTTGCTGATCCGCTTTCTCTTTGTTGCCCAGCAAGTTCGGAACAACAAAGCTCGCCAGCAAGCCCAAAATCACAACCACAACCATGACTTCTAACAGGGTAAAACCAGACTGTCTTTTCAGTTTTCTTTTCATAATTACTCCACAACAAAAACGACACCCCGGCCCGGTGTGAGTCATCAGCGGGCCAGGCTGCATCCTATTTACTTAACAGGTTGTTCATTTCCAGAATCGGCATCAGCGTTGCCAGAACGATAAACAGCACCATGCCTGCCATCGCGGCAATCAGCGCAGGAGTAAACAGACCCAGCGCAATGTTCACCGTCGATTCAAAGTTGGCATCCTGGTTGTCCGCCGCGCGGGTCAGCATGCCTTCCAGTTCACCACTTTGCTCACCGCTGGCAATCATATGCAGCATCATCGGCGGGAACAGTTTGGTCTGCTCCAGTGCACGGCGCAAACTGGCCCCTTCGCGGACATTGTCGGTGGCCAACAAGACCTGTTGTTTGACGTACTGATTCGACATGACGTCCACCGCAACCCGCATCCCTTCCAGGATCGGAATCGCACTGGAGGTACAGATAGACAGCGTGCGGGCGAAACGTGAGGTGTTCAGCCCGCGGGCAATTTTGCCGATCAGCGGCATATGAATCACTTTCCGGTCCCAACTGAGGCGGATATCCGGCTTACTCAGCAGCCAACGGCACAGATAGGTCAGAACAATGATCGCCACTAGGATTTCAATTCCCCAGTTCTGTATAAACGCACTGGCATCGAGCAGAAACTGCGTCGACTTGGGCAGATCCTGTCCCATCTGGACAAACTGGCCGACAATTTTCGGCACCACGGCCGCCAGCAGGAAGGCCACGATACCAATGGCAAACACCACTAATACCACAGGGTAGATCATCGCCTGCTGCAGTTTAGAACGCATTTTTTGCCGGTTCTCAGCGTAATCGGCTAAACGCTCGAGGACCGCATCCAGATGGCCGGATTTTTCACCCGCCGCCACCATTGAGCGGAACAGTTCGTCAAAAATATGCGGGTACTCCGCCAGACTGTCCGCCAACGTATAGCCTTCCGTAACTTTAGAGCGAACCGACAGCAGCATGTTGCGAATGCGTGGTTTCTCTGACTGTTCAGAGACGGCTTTGAGGCACTGCTCCAGCGGCATGCCGGATTGGACCAAGGTTGAAAGTTGACGGGTGATCAGCGCCAGATCCGGCGTACTGATGCCGCGTTTGAACGTCATCGCTCCGCCGCCTTTGCTGGCGTTGCTTTTGCTGCGCGTTTCGTTCACTTCCACCGGGATCAGCCCCTGTTCTTTCAGTCGAACACGAACCTGACGAGCGTTGTCGCCTTCAATCACCCCTTTCTTGCTTTTGCCTTTTGCGTCCAGCGCTTTATATTCAAACGCCGCCATCAGCCTTCCCTCGTCACCCGCATCACTTCTTCAACCGAGGTGATGCCCGCACGCGCTTTACTCAGCCCGTCATCGCGGATGCTTGGCGTATGCTGACGGATGGCTTTTTCGACGGTTTGCTCACCGGCTTCGCTGTGGATCAGCTCTTGTACGTGCTCATTGATCACCAACAGCTCGTGAATGCCCGTCCGGCCGCGATAGCCTTTGAAGTTACACGCTTCACAGCCACACGGTTTGTACAGCGTCAACGGCTGAGACTCAGACAGTTCAAACAGCGCTTTGGTCTGGGCGTCGGCTTCATACGCCTCTTTGCAGTCCGGACATAACGTCCGCACCAGACGCTGTGCCAGTACGCCGAGCAGCGACGAAGAGACCAGAAACGGCTCAATGCCCATGTCGCGCAGACGTGTGATGGCACCGATCGCGGTATTGGTGTGCAGGGTCGACATCACTAAGTGACCGGTCAGTGACGCCTGCACAGCAATTTGCGCCGTTTCCAGGTCACGAATCTCACCGACCATCACCACATCCGGATCCTGACGCAAAATCGCACGCAGTCCGCGGGCAAAGGTCATGTCGACTTTAGGGTTAACCTGAGTCTGCCCGATGCCGTCAATATCAAATTCAATCGGGTCTTCTACGGTAAGGATATTGCGTTCGTTACTGTTCAGCTCCTGCAAGCCGGCATACAGAGTGGTCGACTTACCCGAACCGGTCGGACCGGTGACCAGAATGATGCCGTGCGGACGCTGGATCAGATGACGGAAGGTATCGTGGTTACTGGCGGTCATACCCAGACTGTGCAGATCGAGGCGCGTGGCATTTTTGTCCAGCAGACGCATCACCACCCGCTCACCGTGCGAGGACGGCATGGTCGACACCCGCACATCCACCGCCCGGCCACCGATACGCAGTGAAATCCGGCCATCTTGCGGGACACGCTTCTCGGCGATGTCGAGCTTCGCCATGACTTTCACCCGCGACACCAGCAGCGGAGCCAGTTTGCGGCTCGGCGCCAACACGTCACGCAGTACACCATCGACCCGGAAACGGATCGACAGGCTTTTCTCAAACGTTTCGATGTGAATGTCCGACGCGCCCTCTTTGATCGCTTCGCCGAGCATGGCGTTGATCAGCTTGATGATCGGTGCATCGTCTTCCGACTCCAGCAAATCTTCGTCCTGCGGCAGCTCTTCAGCCAGAGAGAAGAAATCTTCACTGTCTGCACCAATGTCTTCCATCAACTGGCGGGCTTCCGATGAATCGCGCTGATACACCTGAGTCAACGTGGATTCAAACGCCTCGCGCTCCAGCTCTTCAAGCTGAAAATCGCACTGCGCCACCCGTTTCACTTCCACCAGTGCCTTCATCGACAGCGGCGCGACATAATACAGCGTGGTTTGCTCGTTCACTTGCGCCAACACCATTTTGAAGCGGTTGGCGAAACTGAACGGCAGGCGCTTATACACTGCCGTGGTGACCAGAACTTCACTCATTGTCCGTCTTCCATCTGATCCAGGAATGCTTGAATTTCAGGTGGGTGCTGAGCGTCTTCACCAAACTTAGGCATCACCGGGATCTGCTTGTCTGGCATCAGTTTCAGGCCTTTGGTGGACTGATACAATTGCTCTGCCCGAATGAAGTTGTATTTGCGCTGGCTGATGCCGTCGGCGGTCATGCCATCGCGGATGATGGTCGGCTTAATAAACACCATCAAATTGCGTTTTTGTACGTCGGTACTGGTTGATTTGAACAGATACCCCAGCAGAGGAATATCCCCCAGCAGCGGGACTTTAGACTCGCTCTCCACCGTACGTTCGTCCATCAGGCCACCCAGCACGATCATCTGACCATCGTTCACCATGACTGAGGTATTGATCTGACGTTTGGCAAATCGCACGTCGACCGCCCCATTGGCGCCCAGTACGTTAGACACTTCCTGTTCAATGTTCAGTTGTACCGAGTTGCCTTCGTTAATCTGTGGGACCACTTTCAGTTTGATACCGACTTCTTTACGGTCCACGGTCTGGAACGGGTTGTCGTTGTTTGACCCCGCGGTGGAACCGGTAATGACCGGTACTTCTTCACCCACGATGAACGAGGCTTCACCGTTGTCCTGCACCATGATACTTGGTGAGGAGAGAATATTGGAATTGGTGTCGGTCGAGACTGCGGTGATCAGTGCCGTCCAGTCACCCATCATGATGCTTACCGCCGCCCCATTGACCCCAGCCAGCGCACTGGCCAGCGTCGAGTAGTCGCCTTTGGTGGTGGTCGTTTCGTAGTATTTGATGGCACCGGTGTCGCTGTCTCGGATCGGTTTTTTCTCGACCGTGTCTTTGGCTTCTTCCAGACCCACCATTACCTGGCCGATCTGTGCACCCGAGTTACCATACTGAATGGCGGCGCCACTTTCCAGTGAGCCCCATTGCACCCCGAGATTGACACCGTCGCCTTCCGACATCTCAACGATCAGCGCTTCAATCAGCACCTGAGCTCGGCGGATATCCAGCTGAGCGATGACATTTTGCAGCGCTTGCATGATATCCGGCGGCGCGGTCAGCACCAGTGCATTGGTGCCCGGATGCGCCGCAATCATGACGTCATTTTTCGACGCCGCTGGCGCTTTCTGGTTACCCTGTTTTTCTGCCTGCAGGTTGTCTGAGACCCCTTTCAGCACATCCACCAATTCTTCCGCTTTGGCGTATTTGAGGTACACGACCTTGTTGTTGCCTTTGGTTGCCATCTCGACGTCCAACTGGCGAATCAGTTTTTTCAGTCGTGAGCGGACTTTCGGGTCACCGGAGATCAGCACGGCGTTGGTACGATCGTCGGCCACCAGTTTAGGTTGTAGAAATTCGGGAGTGTTCTTAGCATCAGTGGTTTTATTCAGAGCTTCCACAACTCGCACCATTTCCGGCGCCGACGCGTTACTCAGTTCCACCACTTCGATGTCTTTGTCACCTGCCTGGTCGACACGCTTGATGATTTCGGCCAGACGGTTCACCACCGCCGCGCGACCTGTGATCAGAATGATGTTGGCTGGATCGTAGTGCACTACGTTACCCGCACCGGCATTGTCGTTCAGCTGGCGTAGCAGTGGCGACAGTTCACGCACGGAAACGTTGCGCACGGCCACCACTCGGGTCACCACGGTATCACCGTGTTCGCTGCCGTTGCTGACCACTGGAATGGCCGACGTTTTGGCGTCTTTGGATTTGATGACTTTCAGGATGCCGTTGTCCATTTCAACTACGGCGTAGCCGTACACTTCGAGGACGTTGAGAAAGAAAGCGTAATACTGATCTTCGTTGAGCGTATCGTAACTGCGGACATCCACTTTCCCCCGCACCGACGGGTCGACGATGATGGTTTTGTTGAGGTTACGCCCGACAATGTTAATGAACTCCTGAACGTCGGTGCCTTTAAAACTGGCACTGTACTCATTTGCCATTGCCGGCGGCACCGCCGCCAGCAGGCTTCCGGCCAGCAGCCATGCGCTCTTTTTCAGCCAATGCTTCACTTTTTACTCCTCGACTCACGCCACTCCGGCATCAGTATTAAAACTCAATATAGATATCGTGTTGTTGACCATCGCGCTCGACAGTAAGGCTCAGTTCGGTCAACTCAGAGATGTTTTGAAATATTTTGCCCATTGAATCTTTATCGGTCAGGTCTTCACCATTGAGCCGGATCGCAATGTCACCATTTTGCAGGCCCACGGAATTGAACAGTTCCGGATCTTGGCCAGGGCTCACCCGATAGCCAATCACCTGATCGTCTTTTTTCACCTGAGACAAGCGAACGTAATCAAATATTTTTTGTGGATTCTCGGTGATTTCGTTGCGGATCATCTCAATTTTGTCTTCGGCACTGGCCGGGTTGTTGCCTTGCACATTTGACACGATGGCCCGTCTCGGTTCACTCACTTCCAGCTTTTTATAATCGATCCCTTCCAGCATCAGAGTTTCATCCCGGCCAGCATTATCAATAATGACACGATCATTAAGCACTGCTTTCAGCTTAGCTCGTGTTCCTTCAATCCGTTCGCTGATTCCGTACGTCGCCTGCTGACCCCGGTTGGCAATCACCGCCAGACCCAGGTTACGTTCGCTGCTGGCCACCACGCCGACCAGGATCAGATTGAGCTGCGTTTTCGGCGCATCCTGCACAACCGGTTTGGGTTTGGTGTCCGTATTGGCCTGATACTGGCCAAACAGATGACTTTGATGGACATTGGAAAGATCCAGTTCCTTGGAATAAGACGGGGTGTTGCCGGAAGCCGATGGTTTCCAGGTCACCACAGAGGAGGAATCGGCAGGCAACATCCAGACGATCTTACCCACCAGCCAGGCCGACCAGATCAGCATGATCACGGCCAGACCAGCACTGGCATAGCGCTGAAGCTCTTTGTTATTCTTCCCTATATTGTGCAGCCAGACATGCATCTTGCTCAATTCAATCTGCTTCACCAAACTCCCTCGCGCAGAGTCAACGACGTTATAATTTTAGCGTATCTTTATGTTTCTACGCATTTATATGAACCTAACACTATAACACAGCGTTAAAAATACAATCTAAGAATAATCCTGATTTCAAGTCAGGAAACTTGAAAAACTTAGATGTCGACACCATTGTTACCAAAATTAATTGACTATGTACCGATTAGCTTAGAGAGGTTTTGTCTGTATGAGTTCCAATTCTGAGGGCATCAGGCTCGATAAATGGTTGTGGGCGGCCCGATTTTATAAAACACGTTCACTGGCACGCAACATGATTGACGGCGGCAAAGTGCACTACAACGGACAACGCAGCAAACCCAGCAAACTGGTCGAAGTCGGCGCCGAAATCACGCTGCGCCAGGGGCATGAAGAGAAAACCATCCTGATCGAGAAAATATCCGGCCAAAGGCGTGGTGCTCCGGAAGCACAAACTTTATACTCCGAGACCGCCGCAAGTATCGCCAAGCGTGAAGACAACGCTCTGCGACGCAAGCTGCATGCGCACAACCCCAGCCCGGAAAAACGTCCGGATAAGAAGCAGCGTCGCGACATCATTAAATTCAAACATCAATAAGAGCTGGACAGTTCTTACGAGGAAATAGCTACATGGCAAACAATGTATTAAACCGCTACCTATTTGAAGACCTTTCTGTGCGTGGCGAGTTGGTGCAACTGGATGAAGCGTATCAACACATTATTTCCAGCAAGGAGTATCCGGCGGCCCTTCAAAAACTGCTGGGTGAGCTGTTGGTGTCGACCACACTGCTGACCGCCACACTGAAGTTCGAGGGGTCTATCACGATGCAGTTGCAAGGAAACGGTCCGGTCTCTCTGGCGGTGATCAATGGCGATCACAATCAGAAGATCCGTGGTGTGGCACGCTGGGAAGGCGACATTGCCGATGATGCCAGCCTGCACGATCTGATGGGCAAAGGTCACCTGGTGATCACCATCGAGCCGAAACAAGGCGAACGCTATCAGGGCGTGGTGGGTCTGGAAGGCGAGACACTGGCCGACGTGATCGAAGGTTACTTCGCCAATTCGGAACAGCTGAAAACCCGTCTGTGGATCCGCACGGGTGAACACAACGGTCAACGCCATGCGGCCGGTATGCTGATCCAAATCATGCCTGACGGCACAGGTTCTGCGGACGATTTTGAGCATCTGGAGCAACTGACCGATACCGTCAAAGACGAGGAGCTGTTCAGCCTCGAAGCCAGCGAACTGCTGTACCGCCTCTACAACCAGGAAAAAGTACGCCTGTTCGATCCACAGCCCGTTGTGTTCCATTGCGGCTGTTCACGTGAGCGCAGCGGCGCTGCAATCATAACGGTCGATCAAGCCGAAGTGTATGACATTCTCGCCGAAGAAGGCGCCATCGCCTTACATTGTGATTATTGTGGCACCACCTATTCGTTCGACAAAGACCAGGTCGACGAGCTTTTTGCTCAGGCGCAGGGCGGCAGCAACACCCTGCATTAATTCGCCTGAATTAACAAGCACATAAACTCCGTGTCAGGCCAGCGTTCAGCTGGCCTTTTTTTGTGATCAAACCCTTATATTTTAATGGGTTAAGATCACAGTACGGCGTACTTAATTTTTTGGGATTAATAATCCTTTTGATCTAGCGCAAACCTTTGCGCGCGCGATAAAATAGTAGGACCAATATGTGACGGGTTACTTAAAACCACACTGGATTCATGGACAATGTTTGAGCTACCTCCCTGTTTTCTCCCAGACCCGTTGCTAGCATGGTGAGCAGATAAAA
Organism: Vibrio sp. V38_P2S17PM301; assembly: GCF_009904845.1. NCBI lineage: Bacteria > Pseudomonadati > Pseudomonadota > Gammaproteobacteria > Vibrionales > Vibrionaceae > Vibrio > Vibrio sp. V38_P2S17PM301. Next base: position 76,674 of record NZ_WXWO01000049.1, read on the forward strand.
ATTAAAAAATACTGACAAAATCCCTACAAAATATCCCTACAAGGAGCACCTATGACCGTTATGGAACATACTAAGGCTGCACAATTAGATCTTACCCAATACGGAATAACCGACGTAACTGAGGTGGTGCGCAACCCGAGTTACGAATTGTTATTCGAAGAAGAAACTCGCTCAGATCTGGAGGGCTACGAGAAAGGCGTGGTGACGGAACTGGGCGCAGTGGCCGTTGATACCGGCATCTTCACTGGCCGCTCACCAAAAGACAAATTCATTGTTAAAGACGCCACCACCGAAGAAAATATGTGGTGGACGTCTGAACAGGCGAAAAACGACAACAAACCGATCAATCAGGCCGTGTGGAACGATCTGAAAGCACTGGTTGGCAAGCAATTGTCCGGTAAGCGTCTGTTTGTGGTTGATGGCTACTGCGGTGCCAATGCCGATACCCGTTTGTGTGTCCGCTTCATCACCGAAGTGGCCTGGCAGGCTCATTTCGTCAAGAACATGTTTATCCGTCCTTCTGACGAAGAACTGGCGACATTCACCCCGGACTTCGTGGTGATGAACGGTGCGAAATGCACCAACGATAAGTGGCAGGAACAGGGCCTCAACTCGGAAAATTTCACCGTATTTAACCTGACCGAAAAAATGCAGCTGATCGGCGGTACCTGGTACGGCGGCGAGATGAAAAAAGGCATGTTCGCGATGATGAACTACTTCCTGCCATTGCAGGGCATCGCGTCTATGCACTGCAGTGCCAACATGGGTAAAGAGGGTGACGTCGCGGTCTTCTTCGGCCTGTCCGGTACCGGTAAAACCACACTGTCGACCGATCCAAAACGCGCGCTGATCGGCGACGATGAGCACGGCTGGGACGACGACGGCGTGTTCAACTTCGAAGGTGGCTGCTACGCGAAAACCATCAAGCTGTCGAAAGAAGCAGAACCAGACATCTACAACGCGATTCGCCGCGATGCGTTGCTGGAAAACGTCACTGTCCGCGCTGATGGCTCCATCGATTTCGATGATGGTTCAAAAACCGAGAACACCCGTGTTTCTTACCCGATTTACCACATCGACAACATCGTTAAACCGGTCTCCAAAGGCGGTCACGCCAACAAAGTGATCTTCCTGTCCGCGGATGCGTTCGGCGTGTTGCCTCCGGTGTCTAAACTGACTCCGGAGCAAACCAAGTACCACTTCCTGTCTGGCTTTACGGCTAAACTGGCCGGGACTGAGCGTGGCATTACTGAGCCAACGCCAACCTTCTCAGCCTGTTTCGGTGCGGCGTTCCTGACGCTACACCCAACCAAGTACGCAGAAGTGCTGGTGAAACGTATGGAAGCCGCGGGCGCGGAAGCTTACCTGGTTAACACTGGCTGGAACGGCACGGGCAAACGTATCTCGATTAAAGATACCCGTGGCATCATCGATGCGATCCTCGATGGCTCCATTGAACAAGCGGAAACCAAGCACATTCCTATCTTCAATCTGGAAGTCCCAACGGCTCTGCCAGGCGTGGATCCTGCCATCCTCGACCCACGTGATACCTACACCGACCCACTGCAATGGGAAAGCAAAGCAAAAGATTTGGCTTCTCGCTTTATCAACAACTTTGACAAGTACACCGACAACGCCGAAGGCAAAGCGCTGGTGGCGGCTGGTCCTCAACTGGACTAAAACTGATAACTCAGTAACAAGCCCCTCTTTTGAGGGGCTTTTTTTATTGATGCCGTCGGCAATATACGCCAATCTATGCCAACAGGACATATCGATACGGGTGGGATGAGATGAGAAAAGTACTCGCGCTGCTGGTGGCCGTGATTGGGTTAGGCCTGGTCGTCATTCTTGTGCTTTTCGCTCTGCTGCATACCACATACCTTACCCCGCTGACCAATCAGGCCCTCGCTCACTCCCGATTTTCCGGATTGAGTGCCGAGTCGGTCGAATACCAATACCCATTGCATCTGACGCTGAACAACGCCACCTACCGCCAGGGCGAGCAAACCTGGTATCTGCCCCAACTGGCTTTCAGTGTCAGTCCCCGGCTGGTTAAAGCCGGTAAGTTGGCACTCGACACGCTGTTGATCGACGGTCTGAATATCCGGCAACCACAATCGTTGTCCGCGATATTGCAAACACTCGACATCGGCCAGTTAGCGTTGCAACACCTGGATTTGGCCAGCGGTGCCTTGTCGGCCCGTGACGTGGACGTACAAATTGCGCATCCCGAGTGGCACACTGGCTGGCTGCCCTACGGCAACATCCAGCTCAGCGCCGCACAGCTGTATTACCAAGGAGAAGCCCTCAACCAACTGCTGATCGACGCCGATTACCGAGCGCAAAACAGCACGGTCTATGGCGCATCCTTTCGCTGGCGTAACGCCAACGTTTCCGGTCAGGCAGAGCAGTACTCACACGGCTGGTCGCTGGTTAATGTCACCGTATCCGGTCTGGATATCAACGATGCCGACACGCTCGACCATGCCCTGGCGGTTCTGGCTCCGCTCCATCAGCACATCAGCCACATCAACAGTCTTGACCTGCTGAGCAGCAGCTTCACACTGGCGGGGGCGCAGTTCAACAATCTCGATGCCTCACTGGAGAACCTCGATCTGACCCGTTCATGGTGGCAGCAAAGCAAAGGGTACCTGTCCTTTGACGCGGAGAGTATCGACTACCTGGGTCAGCAACTGATAAGCGCGACAGCGAAGCTGCATTTCGACGACGATCGCCTCACAGTCGATGACTTTGATGCTGATTTTAAACAGGGCCGGGTTCAATTGTCCGGCACGATACGCCCGCACAGCGCCACGCTGCAATCGCTGCAGATCAGTGGCATCAAGTGGCTGGAAGACACCCCGGCCTTGGCGGCACTGGCCGAAAAAATCCGTGCTTTACAGCAGCTCAGCATTGCGCAGTTGGATATCAATCGCAGCCAGATTATTCAGCTGGATCAGAAACCTTACTGGCAACTCTCCGGCCTCAACGTCGACGGACAACAGCTGGAACTGATCCGCAACGGCCAGCCCGGACTGTGGAACGGGGAACTGGAGATCAGCGCTAACAGCCTCAGTTACGGGCCGTTGATTGCATCGCAAGGTGTCGTTAATACCCGCAGCCAGAAGGGGGATTGGCAACTCGAACGCTTGTTTATTCCGTTAGAGCAAGGCTACATCGAAGGCAGCGGTCGCTGGCAACTGAACGAAGATGGCGCACCATGGCAACTAACCCTCAGCGGCGATGGCCTGCCTCTGGCTTCCTGGTTGACTTGGTTTGACGTGCCGTTAACAGGTTCAGGGTTGAGCGAGTTCAATCTGGATGCTCAAGGCTTATCCGCCAGCCGTGCGCTGCTGACACACTCGCTCAGCGGTCAGCTCAGCGCGTCGGTGCGCGAGGGTCATCTCGCACTGACCGGACAACCGGTGCGCCCTCCGTATGCGCAAGACTTTACGTTAGAACAGTTAACCGTGAGCGCCGATCGCGGCCGACTGACGCTGCGCAGTGAAGCCCTAAGCGGTCCCAAAATGACCGGTTCCATCCGTGGTGAGATTGACCTGGTCAATCCAAGTCAGGGGCATCTGTGGCTGCGCATGCATTCGCCTTGTCAGCGGCTTGATGCCGATCTCGTCGCCGACGATTATCAGGCTGGCAATCCCTGCCAACCTATGCAGCCAGCGATCAATACCCCGCCAGAGACCTCACTCGGTACCGATTAGGCGCTGATAATTGGGGATCAGCATGTAGGTGCCGACAAACTCGACCGCCGCGATATCGCCGCTGAAGATGGTCACATTGATCACAATGCGGGCTTTGCGGCCCGAGGCCAGACGATCCAAATCACCACTGATACCGTCCAGCGACGTGCTGGCGATCGGACATTCTTCGACCGGGTGACGATATCGGATGCGGCTGTCGGCCAGCACAATGTCGCCGCTCAGATTACGCTCTTTCATCAACAGCCAGGTCATTCCCCAGCCCGTGAGGGTCGCCAGGGTGAACGCCGAACCGGCAAACATGGTGTTGTGAGGATTGAGGTTGGGGTTGAGCTGTGCGCCACACTCAAACGAATAGCCATTATACTGGTTGATTTTGATGCCCATTTTGTCACTGATGGGGATCTGCTCTTCCCAGCGTTTTTGCAGATCCGCGCACCATTCCGGGTTGCGTAGCACATTGGCCATCGGATCGAGCGGCTTCACCATTTGCTGGTGACGCACCGGGCCGAGCTGATCGCTCAGCTCTCCGCGCGTTTCAAAACCATTTTTCTGATAAAACAGAATCGCGTCTTCCCGGGCGTTACACACCAAACGCTTGGCTCCGAGCTGAATCGCCAATGACTCCAGAGCCACCAGCACCAGCGAACCTAACCCTTTGCTGCGACGGTTATTCTTCACCGCCATATAGCGGATCTGGCCTTCGTTTTCCGTGGTAATGTACAGGCGTCCGATCGCCATTGGCCGTCCGCGACTGTCTACGATCATACGATGATGGCTCATTGCATCATACTCATCCCGCTCCGACCCGATCGGCATCCGCCACGGCTCACGCAGCATCTGCCAGCGAAAGTAATAGTACTTATTGAGCTGATTGTCGGTTTTGGGTGTGATGAGTTTAAACATACCTGTTATCCCTGTTTGGTGTGATTCGGTTCCCTGAACCCAACACATAAGAGCAGTCTGTGGTGGGGGTTAGACCCTGTGCACTACAAACGGTTTCCCTGCGACGACGTCGCGATATCAAACTTGAAGCCAGAACGTGACCGGGCCGTCATTCACCAGTGAGACTTTCATATCTGCGGCAAAACGGCCACGCTCCGTCGGTAATTGCTGCGAACAGTGATCGGCAAAATAATCGTACAGACGCTCGGCGTCTGCCGGATGCGCGCCACGAGAAAAACCAGCGCGGGTGCCTTTTTTGGTGTCAGCGGGCAACGTAAACTGCGATACCACCAGCACTTTCCCCTCGACCTGCTGCACGTTGAGGTTCATCTTCCCTTCTGAATCTTCAAAGACCCGGTAAGTCGTCACGCGCTCCACCAACCGCTTGGCTTTGGCTTCGTCGTCATCTTTTTCGACCCCAAGCAGCACCAACAGGCCTTTGTCTATCTCACCGACGACCTCACCGTCGACCCGTACCGCAGCTTCACTCACTCTTTGAATCAGAGCTATCACTCTCGTATCCTTCATCCGCTAATTTCGATTCTGCGATGGAGTGTACCATGTCTTTGTCGTCGCTCCAGTGCTCTCGCTCACCCAGTGCTGCGGTCACTTCCGCGCCGAGTAGCACGATCATCCAGCTCAGATAAACCCAGACAAACAGGATAGGAATCGCGGCCAAGGCGCCGTAGATCAACTGATACGACGGGAACTGTGTGATGTAAAACGCGAACCCTTTTTTGCTCAGCTCAAACAGCAGCGCTGCCACCAAAGCGCCGACCGCGCCGTGACTGAAATGCACTTTTTTGTTCGGCACCAACATGTACAGACCCATAAAGGCAAAGAACGACAGAATTAGTGGCAGCCAGCGCAACAGCAGGTTAAAGGCTCCACTCAGGGTCTCACTCTCCAGCAGTCTGAGTGACGTTACGTATGAGGTAGCCGCAATACTGGCGCCAACCAGGATCGGGCCCAGCGTCAGCACCATCCAGTACATTGAAAATGAAAACACCAGACGACGCTTTTTACGTACCCGCCAGATGTAGTTAAGGCTCTTGTCGATGTTGGAAATCAGCATGATTGCGGCCACAAACAGAAAACCACCACCCACCGCACTCATCTTACCCGTATTCTGCACAAACTCATTCAGTGCCGTACGTACCGCATCACCGGCCGCCGGCACGAAGTGAGTGATCACGTAGTCCTGAATCACATCCCCGGCATTCGCAAACACCGAAAACGATGACAACACCGACAGCAGCACCGTCAGCATCGGCACCAGTGACAACAGCGTAATGTATGCCATATAGCCAGCGCTGACACTGATTCGGTCATGGCCGACCCGTGTCAGCAAGTAGCGCGCAAACGGTAGTGTCTGTGTCACAACTGATTCAACTTTCAACTTGTATCTCCCTGGTAACTGGTTCATGCTTAATATCCAACTGATTGTAATGGAAAGAAAATCATCATGCGTTACTTGATCGCTATCGTTCTCTCAATTGTGACACTCACTGGCTGTCAAACCGCTTATTATTCCGCCATGGAGCAGGTCGGGTATCACAAACGCGACATTATGGTCGACCGGGTGGAAGACGCCAAAACATCACAACAAGAAGCGCAACAAGAGTTTAGCAGTGCGTTGGAATCTCTGTCTGCGTTGACGAACTTCGATGGCGGAGATCTGGAAGCGGTGTACAACCAGATCAACGATAAATATCAGGACAGTGAACAGGCCGCTCAGGATGTACGTAACCGTATCGCCGCGATTGAAGATGTCTCACAAGCCCTGTTTGACGAATGGCAGGATGAGCTGGATCTCTACACCAGCGCCAAACTGCGCCGCTCCAGCGAGCAAAAACTGCGTGACACCAAAAGTTCATACGACAGCATGATTGCCGCCATGAAACGCGCGGAGCAAAAAATGACGCCAGTACTCAATACGCTACGCGACAACACGCTGTATCTCAAACATAACCTCAACGCCAGCGCGATTGGCTCGTTGCAGGGGGAATTCGCTGATCTCGAGCAGGATATCCAGTTCGCCATCAAACAGATGAACGCGGCGATCGCTGAATCCGACAAGTTCCTCAAACAGCTGAACCAGAAATAAGTCTCACCAGCAGGTCAGTTTCCGCTGGCCTGCGCTTGCTCCAGACCCAATACGTCAATCACAAACCTCGCCCGCAACGCCAGCGAAGCAAACGGCACTTCGATCACGTCAAACCCCAGAGTTCGATAAGTCGCGATCAATTGCTCGTGAATCACCAGCGCCTGCTCAAATGGGTACGGACGCACCTCATCCTGAACATAGATCGACGCCTCCGGACGACACATCAGCACCTGAGGATGATACCCCTCACACTCTGTACGGTAGACTTGATCCACGGCCAGCCCGGCTTCCATCAGATAGGCACAAATATCGGGAATACCTCGATCGAGCAGGGCCACCGGACACGTCGCCGCCTGCTGTTTTTGGACGCACATCACGTCAAAGCACAAACGGGCAAAGCCGGGCAGATCGTCCCACGGCAAAATGCCATCGGGAAGACGGCTCTGCTGCTCAATTAACCTGCGTGAGGCTTCTTCAAATGTGGCGAAACCGCGTGCACCAAGTGCGCGTATCAGGCTGGTTTTGCCCGCCCCCGGCCCGCCGGAAATGATCACCGGTTTCATCATGTCACCTCCTCAGATGGCATAAAAAAGCCCCAAGTTGGTGCACAACTTGGGGCTGGACGTTCGGACTCAATGAGCCAGAATTACTTCGCGTCGCGCGCCGCGCGCTTACGATCGTTTTCCGTCAGGTGTTTCTTACGGATACGAATGCTTTCTGGCGTCACTTCCACCAGCTCATCGTCATCGATAAACTCAAGCGCCTGCTCTAGCGTGTACTTGATTGCTGGAGACAGTACTTGCGCTTCATCAGTACCCGATGCACGAACGTTGGTCAGCTGTTTGCCTTTCAGACAGTTCACTGTCAGGTCGTTCGAGCGGTTGTGAATACCGATGATCTGGCCTTCGTACACTTCGTCAGCGTGCTCTGCAAACAGGCGGCCACGATCTTGTAGGTTAAACAAGGCGTAAGTCAGCGCTTTACCGGTTGCGTTAGAAATCAACACACCATTGTTACGTTGACCGATAGTACCGCCTTTGTGCGGGCCATAGTGATCGAATGTGTGGTACAGCAAGCCAGAACCAGAGGTCAGCGTCATGAACTCTGTTTGGAAACCAATCAAACCACGTGATGGCATAACGAAGTCCATGCGCACACGGCCTTTACCGTCTGGTGCCATATCGGTCAGTTCACCTTTACGCAGACCGATATTTTCCATGATGCCACCTTGGTGCTCTTCCAACACGTCGATGGTTACCGTTTCAAACGGTTCCATTAACTGGCCGTTCTCTTCTTTGATGATCACTTCTGGACGTGATACGGCCAGCTCAAAACCTTCACGGCGCATGTTTTCAATCAAAATAGACAGGTGAAGCTCACCACGACCTGATACTTTAAATTGATCTGGGTTGTCAGTCTGCTCTACACGCAGCGCCACGTTGTGAACCAGTTCTTTTTCCAGACGCTCAAGGATGTTACGTGAGGTCACGAATTTACCTTCTTTACCCGCGAATGGCGACGTGTTGACCTGGAAGGTCATGGTCACGGTCGGCTCATCCACAGACAGAGCAGGCAGCGCCTCAACCTTGCCTTGGTCACAGATGGTGTCAGAAATTTTCAGCTCACCTAAACCGGTAATGGCGATGATGTCACCCGCGGTCGCTTGCTCAACATCATGACGCTCAAGACCAAGATAACCCAGAACCGTACCAACTTTACCGTTGCGGGTTTTGCCGTCAGCACCCACTACTGTCACTTGCTGGTTCGGCTTCACTGTACCGCGCGTCACACGACCAACACCGATCACACCCACGTATGAGCTGTAATCCAGCTGAGAAATTTGCATCTGCAGAGGACCATCCAGATCGACTTCTGGCGCCGCCACTTCTTCAACGATGGTTTCGAACAGCGGTTCCATGTTTTCGCCGGTCTCACCCTCTTCCAGTGATGCCCAGCCGTTGAGTGCGGATGCGTAAACCACTTTAAAGTCCAGCTGTTCATCAGATGCACCCAGGTTGTCAAACAGGTCAAAGACCTGATCCATCACCCAGTCAGGACGCGCGCCAGGACGGTCAATCTTGTTGATAACCACGATAGGCTTCAGGCCATGTGCGAACGCTTTCTGTGTAACGAAACGAGTTTGCGGCATCGGGCCGTCAACCGCGTCAACAATCAGACAAACGCAATCAACCATCGACATGATACGTTCTACCTCACCACCGAAATCGGCGTGTCCCGGGGTATCAACGATGTTGATACGGTAGTCGTTCCAGTTGATGGCCGTGTTCTTCGCCAGGATGGTGATACCACGTTCTTTCTCGATGTCGTTCGAGTCCATGACTCGCTCTTCAGCTTCACCGCGAGACTCAAGCGTGCCTGATTGTTGCAGCAGTTTATCAACCAGTGTGGTTTTACCGTGGTCAACGTGTGCGATGATCGCGATATTTCTTAATTTATCAATCTGTGGAGTAGTCATGAATTAGATTCACTCGGTAGTCGAAGTACACCTTGCGACGCAGCCGCCGTAAGTCATACAGGTTTGATTAAAAAAACGGCCAATAATGTACCAGATTTTGCGGAAAAACCTAGAAATATGTGATCTCCACCAGAGCATTTCCGCCCTTTATCAGACTAGTCGTCAACGGGCCTAACGGCCAGCGGAGTAAATCGAGATTGACATTGGTGCGGATCAGAGGCTGAATGATACGGTTACCGGGGCACATACGGACACACATCCGTTCAGCGCACCAAATTAGTGCAACAAGCGATCATTTTGGTGCAGTCGTTTGCACCAAAATAAACACAAAAGCACTAAAACATTGAAAGTAATGGAATATTTTTTTTGGCATAGTTTTAGCTATAGAAAAATCAGCATCGATTAATCAAATTGAAATGACATTAATCAATGCTGGATTTATCCGAATCGAGCTAATACCGCTTTAATAACACTGGAGGTTATCCAAGATGTCAGTAGAAAACGTTCTATCGCTGATCCAAGAAAACGAAGTTAAGTTTGTTGACCTGCGCTTCACTGATACAAAAGGTAAAGAGCAGCACATTTCTATCCCTGCGCACCAAATCGATGCTGACTTCTTCGAAGAAGGTAAGATGTTCGATGGTTCTTCTGTTGCTGGCTGGAAAGGTATCAACGAGTCAGACATGGTGATGATGCCAGACGCATCGTCTGCAGTGCTTGACCCGTTCACTGAAGAAGCGACACTGAACATCCGCTGTGACATTCTGGAACCTGCTACGATGCAAGGTTACGACCGTGACCCTCGCTCGATCGCGAAACGTGCTGAAGACTTCATGCGTTCAACCGGCATTGCAGACACAGTGCTGATCGGCCCAGAACCAGAATTCTTCCTGTTTGACGACGTGAAATTCTCGACCGACATGTCAGGCTCATTCTACAAAATCGACGACGTCGAAGCCTCTTGGAACACAGGTTCAGACTACGAAGAAGGCAACAAAGGTCACCGCCCAGGCGTGAAAGGGGGTTACTTCCCTGTCGCTCCAGTCGATTCTTCTCAGGATATCCGTAGTGCCATGTGTCTGGTGATGGAAGAAATGGGTCTGGTGGTTGAAGCGCACCACCACGAAGTGGCAACGGCAGGTCAGAACGAAATCGCGACCCGTTTCAACACGCTGACCACGAAAGCGGATGAGATCCAAATCTACAAGTACGTTGTGCACAACGTGGCACACGCGTTTGGTAAGACAGCCACATTCATGCCAAAACCTCTGGTTGGCGATAATGGCTCTGGTATGCACGTGCACCAATCACTGGCCAAAGACGGCGTTAACCTGTTTGCGGGCGATAAGTACGGCGGCCTGTCTGAAACCGCACTGTACTACATCGGTGGTATCATCAAGCACGCTCGCGCCATCAACGCTTTTGCGAACCCATCCACCAACTCGTACAAGCGTCTTGTCCCTGGCTTTGAAGCGCCGGTTATGCTGGCTTACTCAGCACGTAACCGCTCAGCGTCTATCCGTATCCCAGTGGTACCAAGCCCGAAAGCACGCCGTATCGAGGTTCGTTTCGGTGACCCAGCAGCCAACCCATACCTGTGTTTTGCAGCCATGCTGATGGCAGGTCTGGACGGTATTAAGAACAAGATCCACCCAGGCGAAGCGATGGACAAAGACCTGTACGATCTGCCAGCAGAAGAAGCGGCTGAAATCCCAACCGTGGCTTACTCGCTGAAAGACGCACTGGAAGAGCTGGACGCAGACCGTGAATTCCTGACCGCCGGTGGCGTGTTCTCTGACGATTTCATCGACTCTTACATCTCGTTGAAAGCTCAGGATGTTGAGAAAGTAAACATGACCACGCACCCACTTGAGTTCGAACTGTACTACTCAGTATAAGACAGTCCGGTTGCATAAAATCAAGGCTCGCCTCGCAGGCGGGCCTTTTTGTTATTTACGATACTCAACCCTGGCGTATCCTGAAAAACTCACCACGGCAACACACAGGTCGACAATGCATTATTGGCTCAGCGGGCTGGCCACTCTGCTCAGCACTTCCCTATTTGCTGGCGACATTTATCACTGGCAGGACGAAAAGGGTGTGATCCATTTCAGCGATGTTCCGGCCCACCCACAAGCCCAGTCGGTCACTCTGCCGTCCAGCAACACAGCGCTACGCCCAGCACCAGCCGCGCTCACGCCGACGAGCGCAGCCTCTACCACCATTACGGAGACCGTCACCATCGTCTTCCCTGCCATGGACGCCACCATTCGCAGCAACGCAGGCAACCTCCGCATCCAGGTCCAGGTCAGTCGGACGCTGGCCGAAGACGAAACCCTGCAGCTCCTGGTCGATGGCCAGCCCTGGGGCGCCCCTCAACGCCGATGGGAGTGGCAACTGCACAATATGGATCGCGGCTCACATGAACTGAGCGTGCGTCTGCAGAGGTCTGGCAAGCTTATTGCAACATCAGGATCGATAACGGTGCATTTACATCGTGCGTCCGTCAAATCGCCACGTTCTTAACCGATATATCCGGTTTTTCGCTTTCTCTTACAGGATGAATGCGCCATACTGAAAAACACAACGCACCAATTTGGTGCATTGCATTATTTTGGAGCAATAACAAGGATGACGTTGTGAGCAGCGAACTGAGTCAGACCATTTTAAACAACCTGGTGACCGCCACCCTGATGCTGGACGAAGCACTGGTGGTGCGCTACGCCAACCCAGCCGCCGAGCAACTGTTTTCGCAAAGTGCCAAGCGCATGCTGGACCAACCACTGTCTCATCTGATCCAGCACGCTTCTCTCGATCTGGCGCTGCTGTCTCAACCATTGCAGAGCGGACAAAGTATCACCGACAGCGACGTGACGTTTGTCGTCGATGGACGGCCGCTGATGCTGGAAGTAACAGTAAGCCCGCTGACCTGGCACAAAGGTCTGATGCTGTTGGTGGAAATGCGCAAAATCGATCAGCAGCGCCGTCTTAGTCAGGAACTCAACCAACACGCCCAACAACAGGCGGCGAAACTGCTGGTGCGTGGTCTGGCCCATGAAATCAAAAACCCGCTCGGCGGTCTGCGTGGCGCGGCGCAGTTGCTGGAACGTATGCTGCCCGATCAGAGTCTGACCGAGTACACCCAGATCATCATCGAACAAGCAGACCGGTTGCGGGCGCTGGTTGACCGGCTGCTCGGACCGCAAAAGCCCGGTAAGAAACGCTCGGAAAACCTGCACGTGATCCTGGAAAAAGTCCGCCAACTGGTTGAGCTGGATGTCGGCAGTCAGGTGGTCATCGAACGAGACTACGATCCCAGCCTGCCGGATTTACTGATGGACACCGACCAGATCGAGCAAGCATTGCTGAACATCGTCAGTAATGCCGGCCAGATTTTGCTGGCACAGCAGCACGGAACCATCACCTTACGCACCAGAACGGTGCATCAGGCCAATATCCACGGTCAGCGCTACAAACTGGCCGCACGCATTGAAGTGATCGATAACGGGCCAGGCATTCCGAGCGAGCTGCAGGACACGCTGTTCTACCCTATGGTCAGCGGGCGCGAAGGCGGCACCGGACTGGGCTTGTCCATCGCTCAGAACCTGATCGATCAGCACCGGGGCAAAATTGATGTCGAGAGCTGGCCGGGACAAACCACATTTACGATTTATTTGCCGATTTAGGCCAACTTGTTGCTGGAAGGAAACGATTTATGAGTAAAGGATACGTCTGGGTTGTCGACGATGACAGCTCCATTCGGTGGGTTATGGAGAAGACCCTCAGCTCAGCCAATATAAAATGCGACACCTTTTCCGACGCCGAGAGCGTTCTGCTTGCGCTGGAGAGGGAGACGCCGGATGTGCTGGTGTCCGATATCCGCATGCCGGGCATGGATGGCATTCAGCTGCTCAATCAGGTACACAGCCGCTCTCCTGACCTGCCGGTCATCATCATGACAGCGCACTCCGATCTGGATGCAGCGGTCAATGCTTATCAGAAAGGCGCGTTCGAGTACCTGCCGAAGCCGTTTGACGTCGATGAAACCCTGACGCTGGTCGAGCGGGCCATCTCCCACAGCCAGGAACAGAAACGCGAGCAGGCAGCCGAAGAGGATGTGATGGGCAATACGCCAGAAATCATCGGTGAAGCGCCCGCCATGCAGGAAGTCTTTCGCGCTATAGGGCGTTTGTCCCGCTCTTCCATCTCTGTCCTGATCAACGGCGAATCGGGCACCGGTAAAGAGTTGGTCGCCCAGGCACTGCACCGACACAGCCCGCGTGCCAGCAAACCATTTATCGCGCTCAACATGGCTGCGATTCCGAAAGATCTGATCGAGTCTGAGTTGTTCGGTCATGAGAAAGGCGCGTTTACCGGCGCCAATAATGTCCGTCAGGGGCGCTTTGAGCAAGCTAATGGTGGCACGCTGTTCCTCGATGAGATCGGCGATATGCCGCTTGACATCCAAACCCGGTTACTGCGCGTGCTGGCCGACGGTCAGTTTTACCGGGTCGGCGGTCACTCGCCGATCAAAGTCGATGTGCGTATCGTGGCCGCCACTCACCAGAATCTGGAAAAACTGGTCCATCAGGGCGATTTCCGTGAAGATCTGTTCCACCGTCTCAATGTCATCCGGATTCAGATCCCGGCGCTACGTGAGCGCAAACAGGATATCGAGAAGCTGACGCAACATTTTCTGGCTCTGGCAGCCAAAGAACTGGGCGTTGACATGAAAACCCTGCACGCTTCCACGGTTGAGATCCTCAATCGTCTCGACTGGCCGGGCAACGTGCGTCAGTTGGAAAACATCTGTCGCTGGCTGACCGTCATGGCCAGCGGCAGCGAAATCCTGCCTGGTGACCTGCCCGGTGAGTTGTTGGAAGAAAAAACGGCCTATTCCCCCAGTGAAGGCAGCAGTTGGCAACAGCAACTGGAAAATTGGGCCAGACAGGCATTGGCTGCCGGCGAAACCGAAATTCTCGCCTACGCTTTGCCCGAGTTTGAGCGCATCTTACTCGAAGCCGCTCTGTCACACACCAATGGACATAAGCAGGATGCCGCCAAAGTCCTCGGCTGGGGGCGCAACACTCTGACCCGAAAGTTAAAAGAGCTGTACTGAATTGGGTGAATTTTGTTAATTATTGGGGAGAAAATACTCGCCCGATATTTATAAAACAGATAGTATTTTACCTATGAGCCTTTCATAGTGCGTGGTCTATGCGTCTAGCCAGTAAAATCACCCTACGTACCGCTGTCGTGGTGCCGTTCGTGATGATCGTCCTGTTCACGATTGGCGTGATTGTGGCCGCGCAGAAACGTAACTATGAAGAGATGGTGCAAGACGTCAGCCTCAAACAACTCGGCTCGCTGACCAACAATGTGACCCTGGAGCTGCGCAATTTTCTTGAGGCGCCTTTTCAAATCAACCAGATCCTCAGCCATGGGATCAGTTATCACCAACTGTATCCCTCATCCGATCTTTCGGCGGTAGAGAATTACCTGCGTAGCAGTTTCACCCGCATCTATCAGCCGTTGCAACAAATCGACGTGATCAGTTTTGGTAGTGAAGGCGCCGAGTACGTCGGGATCCGCAAAGAACCAAACCAAGAGTATGCACTGATGGTCAAAGATGCCCGTACCGCGCAGGTTCTGACCATTTACCAGAGCGATCGCATCAGTGACGATGTCCGCTCGTCCATCGCGGATTACAACCCCAAACTCCGCCCCTGGTACACACCGATCGTGGCCAACCCTGAGCCCGCCTGGTCACCAATTTACGCCAATGTGGATGAAAAGCAGGAAGTCACCCTGTCTGCGCTGGCACCGGTGATGGACGGATCACAGCTGTTGGGGGTAATGGTGACCGATGTCAAAATCAATACGTTCAACGCCTTCCTGCGTCGCCTGCACCGTAACACCACCGCACTGGTTTACCTCACCGACATCCAGCAACGTCTTATCGCCTCGTCAAGTAAAAGCAGTATCGTTTCCTGGGGCACTGAACAGACGCAAGCAGGCGAACGGTTGCTGGCCACCGAAAGCATAAACCCGGTGATCGCCGCCGGTTCCGAATACGCGCGCCAGCATCAACTGACGCAAAACAAAAGCACCCAGCATTTTTCGTTTGCTCAGGACGGTGACCGTTACTTCAGTCTGTTGACGCCATACCATGACCCGCACGGGCTGCAGTGGTACATCGGTGTGATCATTGCGGAAACCGATCTGCTCGGCACTCTGCCACAAAAGCAGGAGAAAAGCTGGCTGCTGGGGATTGGGGTCAGTGTGATCGGTATTTTGTTGGGCCTGGTCGCATTTAACCGCATCATGGCCCCCATCACCACGACAGCCAATACCGCCAGACGGATCGCCCAGGGAGACTGGGACAGCCAGTTGCCAAAACCTGGACAGATTTATGAGACCAGCATGCTGGTCAACGCATTCAACGAAATGACCAATAGTCTGAAAGCGTCATTCGACGCCCTGCGCTACCAGCTGTTATATGACTCACTGACCAAACTCTACAGCCGTCAGGGGCTGATCGACACCGGAAACAACCTGTTCCATCTCAACGGCAGTTTACTGCTGATTGGGGTCAATAAATTCCGTGAGATCAACGACAGTTTAGGCCACAACCATGGTGACCAGTTGCTGTTGAACATCGCCGAACGTCTGCGTAGCTTTACCAGCCCGGACAGCCTGCTTGCCCGCATTGGCGGCGATGAGTTTGCGATTTATCTGCCAGATCCAATGTCCGCAGCTCAGGTCCATGATATGGCCAATCACATCCAGCAACGCTTCGCAGCGCCATTTCGCATGCAGGGCGAGCATATTGTGGTCAGTGTGTCTGTCGGGGTTGTGGCCGAGTGTCGGGAAACGGATATGGCGACCTGGCTGCGTAACGGCAGCATTGCCCTGAGTAACGCCAAACGCGAACTGAGTGGCATCAGCGACTACTCTCCGGAAATGGCCGACTTGTCACTCAAACGCACCCGGATGCTGACCAAGATCCGCAGTGGCATTGAACGGCAGGAATTCGTGCCGTTTTATCAGCCGATCGTCGATCTGAACAGCGGTGAAATCGTCGGTGCCGAGGCGCTGGCGCGTTGGCTGTCGCCCACTACCGGCATGATCCCACCGATTGAGTTTATTGCGCTGGCCGAAGACAGCGGTCTGATCGGTCAAATAGGCGAACAGATCCTGTACCAGGCATGTCGGGACACCATGCTCGGCATTGAGCAAGGCAAGTGGAGTGCGGATTTCAAGCTGCATGTGAACTTGTCCGTCAATCAGCTCTCCCAGCCCAATCTGCTGACCAGTCTGAGTGAGATTTTGCGTAACACCGGCATGAACGCCAGCAACCTAACGCTGGAAATCACCGAATCACGGATTGTTGATAAAGATCCAGTGATCGCGGACAACATGCGGTCCATTAAACAACTGGGGATTAATATCGGCATCGATGATTTTGGCACGGGTTACAGTTCACTGGCGTACCTTCATCAGCTGCCATTCGACTGTCTGAAAATCGACCGGGCCTTCGTTGAGAAAATGCGCCCGGATACTCTGCACGACTCGATTGTCGCCGCCATCATTACGATGACCAAGAGTATGCAGGTCGACCTGATTGCCGAAGGGGTGGAAACCGAGGAACAGGCGCAAATGCTACAGCAACTTCACTGCCCCCATGCGCAGGGCTACCTCTACAGTCGGCCGGTTCCATTCGATGAATGGCCAACAGATTTAGTAAACATGCATTAATAATCACCCCATTTCCGTACATTTCACCACTTTCCATACTGACACCCATCCGATCGATTTTTATACTTAGCAAAAACCTATGAGCAGGATCCCCATCATGATAACCAAGAATTTACCGCTGACGGATTTGCACCGTCACCTGGATGGCAACATTCGTACCCAAACGATTCTCGACTTGGGACAAAAGTTCGGTGTTGCCCTGCCCGCTTCTGACGTGGCTGGCTTGACCCCTCATGTGCAAATTGTGGAGGCCGAACCATCTCTGGTCGCCTTCTTGTCCAAACTCGACTGGGGAGTCGCCGTACTCGGGGACTTGGATGCCTGCCGACGCGTGGCGTATGAAAACGTCGAAGACGCCCTCAACGCACAGATCGACTACGCTGAATTGCGTTTTTCTCCCTACTACATGGCGATGAAACACAACTTGCCCGTTGCCGGTGTGGTCGAAGCCGTGGTGGATGGCGTGCAGGCTGGTGTGCGTGATTTTGGTATTCAGGCCAATCTTATCGGTATTATGAGCCGCACATTCGGTACCGATGCGTGTCAGCAAGAACTTGATGCGATCCTGACTCAGAAAGACCACATCGTTGCCGTCGACCTTGCCGGTGATGAGCTGGGACAGCCGGGAGAGCGCTTTGTGAAACACTTCACACAAGTTAAAGATGCTGGACTGAACGTCACCGTTCACGCCGGGGAAGCGGCCGGGGCCGAGAGTATGTGGCAGGCGATTGAAGAGCTGGGGGCGACACGGATTGGCCACGGTGTCAAAGCGGTTCACGATCCGAAACTGATGGACTACCTGGCAGAAAATCGCATTGGTATTGAGTCATGCCTTACCTCAAACTTCCAGACCAGTACGGTAGAATCTCTGGCCAACCATCCGTTAAAAACCTTCCTCGAGCATGGTGTTCTCGCTTGTCTCAATACCGATGACCCGGCCGTGGAAGGTATCGAACTTCCTTATGAGTACGAAGTGGCTGCCCCTAAAGCTGGCTTGTCTCAAGAGCAGATTCGCCAGGCTCAAATCAATGGTCTTGAAATCGCCTTCTTGTCCGACAACGAAAAGCAAGCATTACGAGAGATTGCGGCTCAGCGTGGATAAATAGCGATTGATAACTTCTGGCGCCGACACCTGTGTGTCGGCTTTTTTGTTCCTGTCAATATACTCACCTTTTCTTGTGGCCCCTCTCAGGCAAGTAACAAGTAAGTTGGAGAATAGCAATGAGACTCAGGATGGATACGCAGGGTGCTGGTAATCAAATTCTCACCCAGCATAGCCTGTTCTAAGCCTGAATAGACAAACGACTATCGGCTGACAGTTCACGGCGATCGCACACGTTGTCACAGATTTTCGTTTAACCGCAGGAGTGCACATCGGGCACACAAACCTAGAGAGTATTAAATAGAGGGCGTGAGATGATCTATCAGACAACTGAAATGAAAAAAGCCTCGCTATTTCTAGCGAGGCTTTTCAATAGTGGCGGAGAGATAGGGATTTGAACCCTAGATACGCTATTAACGTATGCCGGTTTTCAAGACCGGTGCTTTCAACCACTCAGCCATCTCTCCACAAATTGTCACTAAACACCGAGTCTTACACTTATGCTGCTGGATATTTAGCTGTGTTTTCAGAGTATATTCACTAAAAAATGAGTATCTGAAAACGATATTAAAGCCTGGCGATGTCCTACTCTCACATGGGGAAACCCCACACTACCATCGGCGCTAATTCGTTTCACTTCTGAGTTCGGCATGGAATCAGGTGGGTCCAAATCGCTATGGTCGCCAAGCAAAATTTTGTCTGGAACAAAATTTAACGCACTTTAGTGCGGCCCGAAGGGTTAACGACATGGATGTCGTTAATAAATTCCATTCCTAAATTCGGAAAGCTGTTTTTTAATTCTCGTTCTTACACATTCAATGTTCTTTCATTGAGTCCATCAAAACCCCTTGGGTGTTGTATGGTTAAGCCTCACGGGCAATTAGTACAGGTTAGCTCAACGCCTCACAACGCTTACACACCCTGCCTATCAACGTTCTAGTCTCGAACAACCCTTTAGGACGCTTAAAGCGTCAGGGAAGACTCATCT
>NZ_WXWO01000021.1:0-62763 GCF_009904845.1 Vibrio sp. V38_P2S17PM301
TTTCTGGATACTATGCCACTTTATATGATTAACAATTCATAAATTAGCATTTTAAACTTATAAACCCGCATAAAACCCACATCGACAAAACATTTCTCGCCATCATGCTTATTAACAAATTGATAAAAACAAGACCCTCCTCACCCTTTGAGGTTATATCCGGCTGCGACAACAAAATCTCTTGTCTAAGCGTCTAATTAACATCACGTTTTGTAAAAAAACTACGCGGTTCAATTTGTGTTCATTCATGTTGATTATAGGTTGTGTAGTTTTCTTTCACATTCTTTCATAAGCTGATCTAAATCAATCACCCTTTAGGGTAAGCAAGCTACACTCGCCAACAAGGTAAAAGCCCTCTGAGGCCAGCATTGTCGCCACGGTTGACTACCATTAAGCACGACGAACCTCGTGCCTGATACGCCGTTCAGACATGCCGCAGGATGCGAATAACAACAAAACCAATGAACTTTTTATTTTTGATACGAGGAATCTATGTCAGACGCCGTTAAGAAACCGCACTCTGATTCGGACATTGAGGACAAAAGCTACCGTGAGCTGCACCGTCCGGCATCCGAGTTTGCCAGCCGTTCAGACTATCTGGACCATGAACTGCAAATCATGAAACCACGTCGCTTTGGCCTCAACTTGCCAGGCCGCGACTTCCGTTTTGAACTTGAAGACCTGGTCCCTGCGCTTGCAGGTACAATCGGTATCATCGCAATGTACTCTGCGGTGATGATGTCTTGGGCTGAGGGCCTTACCGCTGCATGGGATCATGTCAATTTGGGTAAAGACTTCGCTATCGAAGTTGCCCGTGTAGAAATGCTCATCCCTGCACTTCTTTTCTGTGTGCTTGCCTCTGGTTTTATTAACCCTAAAGCCAACCTGGCTGGTAACCACGGTCCAATGATCCCTCTTATCGGTACCATAGCTCTCGCTGGTGCTCACCCTCTTGCATTGGCAATCCTCATCGGCGTATTCGGTCTTCTGCTTAGCTTTCTTAAAGGTGGTTCCAAACTGGTGAACCTCACCTCTGAGGGTACTGCCGGTGGCTTGCTTATCTTCCTTGGTCTGACAGGCACCATGAGCCAGATTACCTCTATCCAGGATTGGGCGGTCGGCCTGCAATCATCGACGGTTGAAGCGGGTAGCATGGGTTACGTTGGCCTGATCGTACTTGCGGTCACTATCGCGCTCTATGCGTTCCTTGCCAAAGTGAACAAGCGCTGGCTGGCAATTCCTGTGTGTGCTTTCACTGGTCTTGTTATTGCTCTGGTACTCGGTGCCGGTTTTGATATCAAATTTGTGACTGAGACAGGTTTGCCAAACCTCAACCCTGTTTACTGGTGGGGCGGCACTGAAGAAGGTTGGATGCTGGGTCTTCCTAACATGGAACACTTCATTGCATCATTACCGTTTGCGATCCTTGCTGTCGCAATGTGGTCACCAGACTTTCTTGGCCACCGCATCTTCCAAGAGCTGAACTACCCTAAAAAGACTGAAAAAGTGTTGATGGACGTGGATGACACCATGACCATGTGTTCTGTCCGCCAAATGGTCGGTACCGCTGTCGGTGGGGGTAACATTACCTCTTCTTGGGGGACTTACATGATCCCAGCCGCCATTGCAAAACGTCCTATCCCTGGTGGTGCCATTCTTCTTGGTCTGCTGGTGATGATCATTGCGATCCTTGGTTTCCCTATGGACATCGCAGTCTGGCCACCTGTCATGCGCGTTGCTTTGCTAGTGGGCGTATCTCTGCCACTACTGGAAGCAGGCATGCAGATGGTGAAAGACTCGAAAGACTCACAAGCAGCAGGCATCTGTATCTTTGGTTCTGCAGTCGTTAACCCTGTCCTCGCCTGGGCACTCACGATGCTATTAGATAACAACGGCTTAATTGGTGACAAAGAGCGCGCGGCTCGTCTGTCATTTGTCGACAAGATTGTGATCCCGGTAAGCGTACTTGTTATCTGTTTAGTTGCTATGCTTGCAGTTGGTATGCTTGAGAGCCAATATGGCATCAAAGCTTGGCTGTGATTAAAAAAATGTGTGGGTGGTGTCTATCGCCACCCACTTTTTATCAACTTTTTTTAGCATTTATTGATTTAGTTTAAGGTTTGCAGGTTTTTTTTAGTTTAACTTGTACTTGTGGACAGAGAATTAGCCCTAAAGAGTAGTAACAATATTTATGGTCCTATGACCGCGATTATCGACTATACATATTGTTATTCATAAAGAGTGTACCAGCCCGCAACGCAGGTTTTAACTGGCTCAACGGTTAAAAGGTACGTATTTTTTTCTACTAAAAAGGTAGGTATGTCATGGCAGAGCAATTTGCTAAAGCTTGGGAAGGTTTTGCAGCAGGCGACTGGCAAAACGAAGTAAACGTTCGTGATTTCATTCAGAAGAACTACACTCCGTACGAAGGCGACGAATCTTTCCTGGTTTCTGAAGGTACTGAAGCAACAAACAAGCTTTGGGCTAAAGTAATGGAAGGCATCAAACAAGAGAACGCAACTCACGCTCCTGTTGATTTTGATACCTCTGTTATCTCTACCATCACTGCTCACGATGCAGGCTACATCGAAAAAGATCTTGAAACTATCGTAGGTCTACAAACTGAAGCGCCTCTAAAACGTGCGATCATCCCTAACGGTGGTATTCGCATGGTTGAAGGTTCATGCAAAGCCTACAATCGTGAACTAGACCCTCAAGTTAAGAAAATCTTCACCGAATACCGCAAAACTCACAACGCGGGTGTTTTCGATATCTACACTCCTGATATCCTTGCATGTCGTAAGTCTGGTGTACTAACTGGTCTTCCTGACGCATACGGTCGTGGTCGTATCATCGGTGACTACCGTCGTGTTGCGCTGTACGGTATCGACTTCCTAATGAAGGACAAACTGGCTCAGTTCACTTCTCTTCAAGAGAAATTTGAGAGCGGCGAAGACCTACAAATGACCATGCAACTTCGTGAAGAGATTGCTGAGCAACACCGCGCTCTAGGTCAAATCAAAGCTATGGCTGCGAAATACGGTTTCGATATTTCTCGCCCAGCAGAAACAGCACAAGAAGCTATCCAATGGACGTACTTCGGCTACCTGGCCGCTGTTAAGTCTCAAAATGGCGCAGCCATGTCTCTGGGTCGTACTTCTACATTCCTGGATGTGTACATTCAACGTGATATCGAAGCTGGTAAACTGACTGAAGAACAAGCTCAGGAAATGATCGACCACTTCGTCATGAAACTACGTATGGTTCGTTTCCTGCGTACGCCTGAATACGATGAGTTGTTCTCGGGTGACCCAATCTGGGCAACCGAATCTATGGGTGGTATGGGTCTTGACGGCCGTACTCTGGTAACACGCACCAACTTCCGCTTCCTGAACAGCCTGTACACTATGGGTCCAAGCCCAGAGCCAAACATTACGGTTCTGTGGTCTGAGCAACTGCCTGAAGGCTTCAAGAAGTTCTGTGCCAAAGTGTCTATCGATACTTCTTCTATCCAGTACGAAAACGACGATCTCATGCGTCCAGACATGAACTCTGACGATTACGCCATCGCGTGTTGTGTATCTCCAATGGTTGTTGGTAAGCAAATGCAGTTCTTCGGGGCGCGCGCTAACCTGGCAAAAACCATGCTTTACACCATCAACGGCGGTATTGACGAGAAGCTGAAAATCCAAGTTGGTCCTAAGATGGGCAAGATCGAAGGCGAATACCTGGATTACAACGAGCTGTGGGAAAAAATGGACCACTTCATGGATTGGCTAGCTAAGCAGTACGTGACTGCACTAAACAGCATCCACTTCATGCACGACAAGTACAGCTACGAAGCTTCTCTGATGGCGCTGCATGACCGTGACGTGAAACGTACCATGGCTTGTGGTATCGCAGGTCTGTCTGTTGCCGCTGACTCTCTGTCTGCCATCAAGTATGCGAAAGTGAAACCTGTACGTGACGAAGATGGTCTGGCAATCGACTTCGAAATTGAAGGCGACTACCCTAAATTCGGTAACAACGATCCTCGCGTCGATGACATCGCATGTGAACTGGTTTCTGTGTTCATGGGTAAAATCCGTAAGCTTAAGACTTACCGTGATGCGATCCCTACTCAGTCAATTCTTACTATCACTTCAAACGTAGTTTACGGTAAGAAAACTGGTAACACGCCTGACGGTCGTCGTGCGGGTGCACCATTTGCACCAGGTGCAAACCCAATGCACGGTCGCGATGAGAAAGGTGCGGTAGCGTCTCTGACTTCCGTGGCAAAACTGCCGTTTGCGGATGCACAAGATGGTATTTCATACACCTTCTCTATCGTACCTAATGCGCTGGGTAAAGACGAAGGCTCACAACGTGCTAACCTGGCTGGCCTGATGGACGGTTACTTCCACCATGAAGCCGGTGTAGAAGGTGGGCAGCACCTGAACGTAAACGTTCTTAACCGCGATACATTGCTGGATGCTGTTAAACACCCAGAGAAATACCCTCAGCTAACTATCCGTGTATCTGGATACGCTGTACGTTTCAACTCTCTGACTGCTGAGCAGCAACAAGACGTTATTGCCCGTACTTTCACCGAATCTCTGTAAGATCTAAAGTGCTGTCAAGGCTCGCCAATTGGCGAGCCTTTTTTATTTCTGCGCCTCAGACCAAGTCTCAGTTATTTTCATGCTGAATAACGAAGCCGTTCCGGGTACGCCTCGTGACAGCCTGACTCACACCGTAAAACGCTGGCAATCGGAATTCAAGCTGGAGGAGCGTTGATCCACCGCCTGACTGGTATCGCGCAAGTGGTCATTATTGCGCCCCAGAGCTTCCATAGCAGACGAAATTTGCGTCATGCTGTCCGCCATCGACTGACTGGTGGTCGCCAGCTCTTTAATTGAGGCAAAAATCACGTCTGTCTGATGCGCGGTTTCTTCCGCCTTGGTGGTGATATGAGATAGCGCACTCATCGCCTGGCTACCACGCTCCCGGCCCTGATTCATCGATGACTCCGACTGGCCAATATAATGAATGACCTCCGCACTCTCTTTCTTCAGAGTTTCAATCGTTTCACTGATTTCCGATACCGCATCGACCGTTCTGACCGCCAGACTGCGTACCTCATCCGCCACAACCGCAAACCCACGCCCCTGCTCACCGGCGCGCGCCGCCTCGATGGCGGCGTTCAGTGCCAACAAGTTCGTCTGCTCAGCGATGTCGTTGATGATGTCCATTACGGAATCAATTTTGGTTGAAGCCTCTTCCAATTGCTGAATGTGACCAGCGGCGGAATTTAAAATGACACCGATCTCTTCTATCGAATTAATCGCAGCGCCAATCACTGTCGCTCCCTGTTCCGCTGCTTGCGTGGATGACTGGCTGATTTCAGCCACAAACTCTAGCGAATTAGACACTTCCTGAGTCGTCACACTGACTTCCTCTGTCGCGGAAGCCAGTTGCTGGGTTTGACCAAGCACCTCTGTCTGGCTGGTGGCCAGATTGTCCAGTTCCAGGTTCAGTTTGGCCGCATCTCCGGACAAGGCTTGACTGCTTTGTTGCACCCCTTGAACCAATTCGCCCAGATTCTGACAGCTCTGATTGATGGCAATCGCCAACTGGTTAAATTCGTCGTTGCGATTATTGGTTTCTGTCAGACGCTGCGACAGATCCCCCCGAGCAATCGCTTTAATGGCCAGAGTGATGTGACTAAGCGAACGGGTCATCGATACGCTGATACTGAGGAACATCGCAAAGATAAGTAAAGCCAGAACTGCACACGCAATCAGCACTGACCATTTCGTTGAGCTGCTGCTGGCCAGCGCCTGAGTCTGATAATCGTCACTAATGCGACTTAGCTGACTGGTGACCGTTTCAATCACGCCCACAAACGCCTGCTCACTGCGGACCAGTTGAGTTTCAATATCGCCGAGTTGTTGGGATAACTCACTGACTTGCACGAATGTCGCTTTGAACTGCTCAATCTCTTGTTCATACAACTCCAACATGGCGTAAGTATTGGACATGTTTTCAAACCCGGCCACAGCTCGATTGAAACGTTTCAGGTTGTCTTCATTAGGCTGCAACAGGTAATTCTGCTGGGCTTTTATCATCGCCTGAAAATCAGAATTCAGCGTCACCATTCCGGTTTCCGCAATCTTATTCTCGATTGTAGTTGCAAGTGTCTTCAGCGTGCCAAGTTTGCCATCGTCAACACTAAACCCCAGCTCGGTTTTCAGGTTAAGCCATGGCAACAATGCCTGTTCGAAGCTACCGGCCGTTCGCTTGACCTGCTCAGCGTTATCAGACAATCCTATCTGGTTGAGAAACGCGAGGTTCTCCTCCACTTTTTCGAGCAAAGTGGTCAACGCCTGACGAGTTGACGGCACCTGCTGCGCAGTCAACTGGCTCATTTGTGACGCCAGTGAGATAAGCTCGGTTTGGGTTTGATAGATGGAAACCACCCCATGATTGACCTCGGAACTGCTCTGATACTGAGCGTCCAAAGAACCCAGGCGGGTTGAAGTGAATACTCCCAGACTGATGAAGCCAAGAGAGAGTATGATCAAAAGCAGCGTAATTTTGTGTTTCTGCGATAGTGCAAGCGCGTCCATGCAACATCCTTATCATCGTTTATGATGAACCACTGATTGGAGCCAAATATCTACATTCTCAACTGATTAGTATTTATTCTTTTTATAACAACTTTATAACATAAACTGTATCGGACGAAACGTATTTTTCTTTATTTACAAAATGACGGAAATGAGATTTCGCTAACCCTATTTAATCCCTACTTTTTGTAATAAAATAACAGCTTGAATCCTTACGAGAGATGAGCACATGTCAACAACGGGTCGTATTCACTCATTCGAATCTTGCGGTACAGTCGACGGACCTGGTATTCGGTTTATTGTTTTCATGCAGGGTTGCCTGATGCGCTGTATGTACTGCCATAACCGGGATACATGGGACACGCATGGTGGCAAGGAAGTGAGCGTCGACGAGATCATGCAGGAAGCTCGCTCGTACCGGCATTTTATGAAAGCCTCCGGTGGAGGCATCACCTGTTCCGGTGGCGAAGCCATGCTACAACCAGAATTCGTCCGCGATCTGTTTCAGGCAGCCCAGGCTGAAGGTATCCACACTTGTCTGGACACTAACGGCTACGTTCGCAAACATACGCAGGTGATTGACGACGTGCTGGACGCAACCGATCTGGTGATGCTCGACATCAAGCACATGAAAGATGAAATTCATCATGATTTTATCGGTGTTTCGAACAAGCGTACGTTGGATTTTGCCCGCTACCTACATAAAATCGGACAGAAAACCTGGATTCGCTATGTGGTGGTGCCGGGTTACACCGATGATGATGAAGCTGCCCATATGCTGGGTGAGTTCATTAAAGACATGGACAATATTGAGAAAGTCGAGTTGTTGCCTTACCACAAACTTGGGGCACACAAATGGGAGGCGTTAGGCCTAGATTATCCATTAGAAGGCGTGCAGCCACCGACGAAAGAAACCATGGATAAAGTCGTATCAATTCTTGAGCAATATCACTCTAACGTAAAATACTGATACCAACTGTCCCCGGTTTCGTAAAAAATACCAGCTCATCGCTGGTATTTTTGTAAAGGAGTCAGGGTTGTTTCTCGAAGAACTGTTTGCTTTGGTGGTGGTATGCCTGGCGGTGGCCGTCGCTCTCGGTGATTTTCGTGCAGCGTTTCTGCCCAAGTTCACGACCGAAAAAAGCTTTCAGCACCTGACATACGCGGTGATTTTTGCCCTTTTTCTACTTTGGTCTGCTCAGGCAGGCATTAAAGAAGGCCTTACGATTCACTTTCTTGCCCTGACAACCCTAAGCTTGATGTACGGCTGGCGTATTGCATTTTTGCTCACCATTCCAGTTGCTTTTGCGCTCGCGTTAACCGGAAAACTGACACTGGTCGATATTCCGGAATACCTGATGTTGTCGAGCCTGATTCCTATTTTGATCAGTTATGGCGTCTTTCTTCTGAGCTATCGCTGCCTGCCGCGCAACATCTTCGTGTTTATCTTTGTTGCCGGATTTTTTAACGGCGGACTGACCGGCAGCCTGCATCTGACGATTAACACCGCCTATCAAATGATCCTGGGCAATTACGACTGGCAGACGGTGCGGGATAACTACCTTATTCTGGTCCCCTTACTTGCCTTTCCGGAAGGGTTATTGAACGGCATGTCACTGGCAATACTGTCCGTTTTCAAACCAGAGTGGCTGCGCACGTTCTCCGACCGTGATTACATTTATAACCACCATCATCGTAATAAATAAATCGCGTTTTGGTGGCGATTTATTACACTTTTCATATTAAATCCGTGTTGAGATCATGTTTCAGCGCAGAGACTTGCTGGTAATCTGGCTACAGCAAATAATCATAGTTTCTTAGTGAGGGCCCCCATGGAAATGACCAACGCTCAACGCCTGATTTTGTCTAACCAGTATTATCTGATGTCTCAGATGGATCCGGACAACGCGACCAAGTATCGACGAATGCAAACCATCGTTGAACGCGGGTATGAACTGCAAATGCGCGAGCTGAATAAAGATTTCGGTTGCCTACCGGAAGAAAAGTGTCGCGAAATCATCGACATGATGGAAATGTATCATGCGATGCAGGAGTCATTTAACATGCTCGATGCAACACAGCAAAAAGACGTCGACGCGCGCCGATTGCAGTTTCTTGGCTTTGACATTGCAACAGAATCCCAATTGGTTCACTACGTGCGTTTTTTGGTTGAGTCAGAGGGCCTCTATCCTCAGTTTGATAAAGGCGATCACCATTTCAATAGTCAAACCCCGATGTTCGACAAATATCGTCGTATGTTGACCACCTGGCGTCACTGCCCACGTCAATATCATTTGTCTACCACCGAATTAAAGCAGATCTTTAACGCTTAAGCTCCATTTTACGCCTCTGAGTCAAAAAGGCGGCGACCGTCGCCTTTTTCCTGTCCCACCCACCTAATTATCTGGCTGATAAACAAAAATACATTATTCACCCTATTAGAACGTCCGCACTCCTCGCTTCTGATCATTTTGCCTTTTCATTGCGTAATCACTCGTAAGGTCACCCGAATACTTGGTTGTATTCAGATCAGTGATAGTGAATCCAGCCGTTTACACCTGCACTAACTGAGCAGACCAGTCGTTTATCTGCCGTCAAGATACTGAAAATATTCAGCTCAAATATGAACGGAGCGACTGCACAAATTTACGCAACCGATCGTAAATAAACACATATTTTTTAAGCAAAATTACAAATACCAACTAGTCTTAGAAGTAAAGGATTTGTAGTCCATTGCGAGTTGTTTGTCACTGTGACAGGTTCAGAGGGGAATTGATTATGAGTATTTTCGACCACTATCAAGCACGCTACGAAGCTGCCAAGGATGAAGAGTTATCCATACAAGACTTCCTGGCGCTGTGTAAAGAGGACAAAAGTGCCTACGCGAACGCCGCTGAGCGCCTTCTAATGGCTATCGGTGAGCCCGAGCTCGTCGATACCTCACACGATCCCCGCCTCAGCCGGCTGTTTTCGAACCGGGTCATCTCCCGCTACAAAACTTTTCAGGACTTTTATGGCATGGAGGACTCAATTGAACAAATTGTGTCGTACCTAAAACACGCTGCACAAGGTCTCGAAGAACGCAAGCAAATCCTGTACTTACTTGGTCCTGTCGGGGGCGGTAAATCATCACTGGCCGAGAAGTTGAAAGCGTTAATGCAGCAACTTCCTATTTATGTGCTATCCGCGAACGGCCAGCGCAGCCCGGTTAACGACCACCCATTTTGTCTGTTTGACGTCAATGAGGACGGTGAGCTGCTCAAGCAAGAATACGGTATCGAGCAACGCTATCTTCGCTCGATCATGTCTCCTTGGGCGGCCAAACGCCTGCATGAGTTTGGTGGCGACATCTCTAAATTCAAAGTGGTAAAAGTTCGTCCATCGATTCTGGATCAGGTCGCCATAGCTAAAACGGAGCCTGGTGATGAGAACAACCAGGACATTTCATCTTTGGTGGGTAAAGTCGATATTCGTCAACTGGAACACTATTCACAAGACGATCCCGACGCATACAGTTACTCCGGTGCCCTGTGTAAAGCCAACCAAGGGTTAATGGAATTTGTCGAAATGTTCAAAGCACCGATCAAAGTTCTGCACCCATTGCTAACCGCCACACAGGAAGGCAACTACAACGGGACCGAAGGACTTTCGGCGTTGCCGTTTGACGGTATGATTCTCGCGCACTCCAACGAATCAGAGTGGCAGACGTTCCGCAACAACAAAAACAACGAGGCCTTCTTGGATCGGGTGTACATTGTTAAAGTGCCCTACTGCTTACGTGTGTCCGAAGAAGTCAAAATCTACCAGAAGCTGCTGGATCATTCCGAACTGGCTCAAGCGCCCTGCTCGCCAAGCACGCTTGGCTTGCTGGCACAATTTAGTATTCTGTCACGCCTGAAAGATCCAGAAAACTCATCCATCTATTCGAAAATGAGGGTGTATGACGGCGAAACGCTGAAAGATACCGACCCCAAAGCGAAAAGCTACCAAGAATACCGTGACTACGCTGGTGTGGATGAGGGCATGAGTGGTCTGTCGACCCGTTTCGCGTTCAAAATTCTTTCGCGTGTGTTCAACTTCGACCAAACGGAAGTGGCGGCTAACCCAGTCCACCTGTTTTACGTCATTGAGCAGCAGATAGAGCGAGAGCAATTCCCACAAGAAAC
Source organism: Vibrio sp. V38_P2S17PM301 (assembly GCF_009904845.1). Lineage (NCBI taxonomy): Bacteria > Pseudomonadati > Pseudomonadota > Gammaproteobacteria > Vibrionales > Vibrionaceae > Vibrio > Vibrio sp. V38_P2S17PM301. The sequence continues at coordinate 10,775 of NZ_WXWO01000021.1, forward strand.
CGCTGAGCGCTACCTGGAATTCCTGAAAGGGTATCTGGTGCCACGCTACATTGAGTTTATCGGCAAAGAGATTCAGACCGCGTATCTTGAGTCCTACTCCGAATACGGTCAGAACATCTTTGATCGCTACGTTACCTATGCAGACTTCTGGATCCAGGATCAGGAATACCGAGATCCAGAAACCGGACAGTTGTTTGACCGTGCCTCACTCAACAGTGAACTGGAAAAAATCGAGAAAACAGCTGGTATCAGCAACCCTAAAGATTTCCGTAACGAGATCGTTAACTTCGTATTGCGTGCCCGCGCCAACAACAATGGGCAAAATCCGGTGTGGACCAGTTACGAAAAACTGCGCACGGTTATCGAGAAAAAAATGTTCTCCAACACGGAAGAATTGCTGCCTGTTATCTCCTTCAATGCCAAAACCTCTTCGGAAGATCAGAAGAAACACGACGATTTCGTTAATCGTATGATGGAGAAAGGCTACACCGAGAAACAGGTCAGGTTGTTGTCTGAGTGGTATTTGCGCGTACGTAAATCCTCTTAACAGCACCTACAACGCGGAGAAATGGTCAGTGTGAGTGCTCGTGGGCACTCGCACCCGCCTCTTTCTAGGTGTATACGGACATTAAGGGGTCACTTATGGCGCAATTCATTGATAGACGTCTGAATGGCAAAAATAAAAGTGCAGTGAACCGGCAACGCTTCCTGCGCCGTCATAAAGACCAGATAAAAGAATCAGTTGCAGACGCAGTCAATCGTCGTTCGATTACGAACACCGAGACCGGCGAAGATGTGTCTATTCCACACCGGGACATCAAAGAACCGACCTTTCACCAGGGCCGCGGCGGCATGCGTGAGCGTGTTCATCCCGGTAACGACCAGTTCATCACTGGCGATAAAATTGAACGCCCCAAAGGAGGCGGTCAAGGCGGTGGAGCCGGAGAAGGCGACGCCAGCCCGGACGGCGAAGGTCAGGACGAATTTGTATTCCAGATTTCAAAAGACGAATACCTCGACATACTCTTCGAGGATTTAGAGCTGCCTAATCTGGAAAAAAACCAAATTAATAAAATCACAGAATGGAAAACCCATCGCTCGGGTTACCAAACCGCAGGCATGCCCTCAAACATTGCTATCGTGCGTTCGCTGCAGCAATCTCTTGCGCGCCGCACGGCTATGACCGCCAGCAAAAAACGTCTGCTCCAGGAGTTAGAGGAAGAACTGGAGCGAATTGAAAATCAAGAACCAGCTCAGGTTCTGGAAGAACGACGCCTGAGAAAAGAGATTCAAGAGCTACGCCAAAAAATCGAGAGCGTACCATTTATCGATACTTTCGACCTGCGCTTCAAGAATTACGAAAAACGCCCGGTTCCGTCCAGCCAGGCAGTGATGTTTTGTCTGATGGATGTGTCTGGTTCAATGGATCAGGCAACCAAAGACATCGCCAAACGTTTTTATGTTCTGCTGTATTTGTTCCTAACCCGGACCTACGAAAACGTCGATGTTGTGTTCATTCGTCACCATACGCAAGCCAAAGAAGTCGATGAACATGAATTCTTCTACTCTCAGGAAACCGGGGGCACCATCGTTTCAAGCGCTCTGAAACTGATGAAGGAGATCATTGCGGAACGTTACCCGGTTGGCGAGTGGAACATCTATGCCGCCCAGGCATCCGACGGCGACAACTGGGCAGACGACTCACCACGCTGTAAAGAATTGTTGGTAAATAACTTGCTGCCTAACTGTCAGTACTACTCGTATATTGAAATTACCCGCCGATCCCATCAGACGCTGTGGCATGAATACGAGAAAATAGAAAACCAGTTCGACAACTTTGCAATGAAAAACATCCGCACTGTTGACGACATCTTCCCTGTGTTCAGGGAGCTATTCAGGAAAGAAACCGCTTAGGGAGGCCGTTATGACAGCGACCACAAGAACAAAAGCGAAAAAAAACACTAAGTGCCTGCCGGATGGCCCCGATTGGACGTTCGACCTGCTTGAGCGTTATCACAAAGAGATCAAGCGGGTAGCCGAACACTACCGCCTTGACACCTACCCCAATCAGATTGAGGTGATCACGTCAGAGCAGATGATGGATGCCTACTCCAGTATTGGTATGCCAATCAATTATAATCACTGGTCGTTCGGTAAAAAATTCATTCAAACCGAACAAGGCTACAAACACGGTCAAATGGGACTGGCTTACGAAATAGTCATCAACTCGGACCCGTGTATCGCCTACCTGATGGAAGAGAATTCAGTAACCATGCAGGCGCTGGTTATGGCGCACGCCAGCTATGGACACAACTCCTTCTTTAAGGGTAATTATCTGTTCCAGGCCTGGACTGATGCCAGCTCCATCATTGACTACATGTTATTTGCGAAAAATTATATCGTCGAATGCGAGGAAAAATACGGTGTCACGGAAGTCGAAGCCCTGATCGACTCGTGTCACGCGTTGATGAATTACGGCGTGGACCGCTATAAACGTCCGGAAAAAATCTCCATTGCGGAAGAGAAAGCTCGTCAGGAAGAGCGTGAAGCGTATCTTCAATCTCAAGTCAACGAGCTGTGGCGAACCGTGCCAAAGTCTAAAATTAAAGCGGAAGATCAGAAGCAACGCTTTCCGAGCGAGCCGCAAGAAAACATCCTGTACTTCATTGAAAAACATGCTCCCCTGCTAGAGCCCTGGCAACGTGAGATCGTCCGGATCGTGCGTAAAATCAGTCAGTATTTTTACCCTCAGAAACAGACTCAGGTGATGAACGAAGGCTGGGCCACCTTCTGGCATTACACCATTCTGAACCATCTGTACGATGAGGGCCTGGTATCGGACAAATTCATTCTGGAGTTTCTCCATAGCCACACCAGCGTGGTCGCGCAGCCGCCTTACAACAGCCCGTATTTCAGCGGTATCAACCCTTACGCGCTCGGTTTTGCGATGTTTCGTGATATTAAACGGATTTGTGAAGAGCCGACCGATGAAGACAAAGAGTGGTTCCCGGATCTGGCTGGCAGTGACTGGCTGGAAGCCGTTCACTTTGCGATGCATAATTTCAAAGATGAAAGCTTTATCAGTCAATACCTGTCACCCAAGTTGATCCGCGACTTCAAGCTATTTTCCATTGTCGATGACGACCGGAAAAACTTCATTGAAGTGAGTGCGATCCATGATGAAATGGGTTACCGGCAGATCCGAGAAAAACTCGCTGCCCAATACAATCTCAGCAACCTCGAACCAAACATTCAGGTATATAACGTCGATGTTCGCGGTGACCGTTCTCTTACCCTTCAGTACGTTCCGCATAATCGCGTTCCACTGGATGAGAGCTATAACGAAGTGTTGAAACACCTTTACCGCTTGTGGGGATTTGACGTCATTTTAGAAGAGGTCAAAGATACCGGAAGAAGAGAGATTTTAGCCACGTGTCCGCAGCGCAATGACTACGACACCAAAATTTGAGTTTGTGTATCGTCAAACTTAAGGTCACCCTCAAACCAATAAAAAGCTCCCTAGGGGAGCTTTTTATTATTGGATCGAATCACTTGGAGGCTACGATTTTGCGCACTGCATCCAAGTCCTCTGGGGTATCCACGCCCGCTGCTGGCGCTTCTTGCGCAACGGCCACATGGATTTTTTCGCCGTACCACAGCACGCGCAACTGCTCCAGAGACTCAATTTTTTCCAGCGCCGACGGTGCCCAATTCACATACGTGTTAATGAAACCAGCACGGTAAGCGTAAATGCCAATATGCCGCATCAGTGGCTGAGCAATATGTGCCGGCTGCGAAGAAAATTGGTCGCGATCCCATGGGATCGTGGCGCGGCTGAAATACAACGCGTAGCCGTCTTTATCAGTCACGACCTTAACCGCATTGGGATTGAACACTTCCGCTTCATCGCTAATTTCAACCGCCAGCGTTGCCATTGGCGCGTCACTGTTGGCCAAATTGTTGGCCACTTGAGCAATGATCGTTGGTGGGATCAGGGGTTCGTCGCCCTGAACGTTCACGATAATGTGTGAGGCATCGATTTTCAGCCGTTCAATCACTTCCGCCAGACGCTCGGTACCAGATTCGTGTTCGGCTGAGGTCATGCACACTTCACCGCCAAACGCTTCGACGGCTTGTTGCACACGTACGTCATCGGTTGCCACAACCACACGATCCGCCCCGGCTTGTCTCGCCTGCTCATAAACCCACTGCACCATAGGTTTGCCACCGATATCAGCAAGCGGCTTACCTGGTAAACGAGTAGACTGATAGCGTGCAGGGATAACAACGGTAAAAGCCATTATCTTCCCTCATCCATCGACATGGTGCGCGCTTCAGGCTCGAGCAATACCGGGATGCCATCTTTGATCGGATAGGCAAGACGATCCAGTTTACAGATAAGTTCCTGGCTGTCTTTATCGTAAGTCAGTTTGCCTTTACATACCGGGCAGGCAACGATCTCAAGCAGACGGTGATCCATATTGTTCCATAACCTCTTTAATTCGATTTAAGATTCGCAGCTCATCCTGTTCACTAAACCTGGCATCAACTGGCAAATACCACCAGTTATCCGCTGCAAATTCACGACATTTTACTGCGTCTTTTTCTGTCATTATGACGTTCGTCCCCTGGCTTGCAAGTGCTTCCAGCTCAGACGCTTGATATTCCTGATGATCCGCGAACCCCTTGGTTACGACCAGATCAGCACCCAGTTTTTCCAGCGTGGCAAAAAACCGCGGCGGGTGACCAATACCGGCGAATGCCACCAGCGCTTTCAACTGACTAACCAAAGTTTTGTCGGCGTGCGTTAAGTTCACCGCCAGGCCCGGGCTGAGTGTCATTGCCATTTCACCCGGCTGCGGGTCACCACCGTTGTTGATGATAAAATCAACCTCTTCAAGACGACTGAGCGGCTCACGCAGTGGTCCTAACGGGATCAAAGACTGATTGCCATAACGGCGAGCACCATCCATAACACTGATCTCAATGTCACGCTGCAACGCATAGTGCTGCAGTCCATCGTCGGTAATGATGATATCAACGCCTAACGGCAGCAACGCGTCTACGGCGTCGCTACGTACCGGAGACACTGCAACGGGTGCCCCGGTGCGTTGTGCAATCAACTTAGGCTCATCGCCGCAGTGAATCGCTGGCGTTTCTGGCGTGACAACCAGAGGATACAGGGGCGCTTTAGCGCCATAACCACGGGACACCACACCGGGCGTATAACCTTGCTGTTGCAGACGCTCAACCAGCCACACCACCATCGGCGTTTTCCCATTCCCACCCGCGGTAATATTGCCAACGACCACGACCGGAACCGGTGCCCGATAACTGTGCTTTTTGCCGGATTGATAATCCTGTTTTCGGCCAGCACTGATATGGCGGTACAGCTGACTTAGCGGCCACAATAGTGGCCACAACAGATATTTGAGTGGATGATTTTTGTACCAGATTTTCTCAATCACGCTTACTCACCAAACTGAATACGATGCAACTGAGCATAGGCGCCATCTTTGGCTATCAACTCAGCGTGCGAACCACGCTCGATGATTTCACCCTCATCCACCACCAGAATCTCATCGGCGGCTTCAATGGTTGACAGTCGGTGAGCGATCACCAACACCGTTTTATCTTTTTGCAGCTCATCCAGCGCCATCTGAATCGCTTTTTCGCTTTCTGTATCAAGCGCCGAGGTGGCTTCGTCGAGAATCAGCACCGGCGAATCACGCAACAAGGCACGTGCGATGGCGATACGTTGACGCTGCCCGCCAGACAAGCTGGCGCCGTTTTCACCAATCATGGTGTCTAGGCCTTCGTCCAGATTGTCAATAAACTCCATCGCATGAGCCAGCTTGGCCGCCTGTTCAATTTGTTCACGGCTGTATTGCTCTTTCGCCGCATAGGCGATGTTGTTGGCGATGGTGTCATTGAACAAATGCACGTTCTGCGACACCAGACCAAAATGCTGACGCAGGTTAGTCAACTTGTATTCACGAATATCGTGGCCATCAAGCAGTATCGAACCAGAATCGACGTCATAGAAACGAGTAAACAGATTCGCAATGGTACTCTTACCTGAGCCAGACCGCCCAACCAGAGCCACGGTTTTGCCCGGTGGGATATTGAAACTGACATCTCGCAGCGCCGGTTTTTCCTTACCGCTGTACGTGAACGTCACGTGTTTCACTTCAATATCGCCACGCACTTGCTTGGTTTCGTAATCACCGTTGTCCTGCTCCGTATCCAGATCGATCAGAGCAAATAGTGTTTGGCTCGCTGCCATACCGCGCTGGAATGTCGACGTCACGTTGGTTAGCGCTTTCAGCGGGCGCATCAAACCAAACATCGCCGAGAACACGACCGTAAATGTCCCCGGAGTGAGCGTTTCACGAATGGAGTCCACACTCGCCAAGAAAAGTACCGTAACCAGCGCAATAGAGGCGATAATCTGAATCACCGGGTTGGCGATAGCCTGCGCTGACACTAACTTCATTGAGTGCTGGCGCATGCGGTTACTGACTGAGTCAAACCGTGCGCTTTCGACATCCTGACCACCGTAACTCAGCACCACTTTGTGGCCTTTCAGCATTTGTTCAGCGGAAGTTGCAACATGGCCCATCGTGGTTTGCATGTTCTTGGAAATCTTGCGAAAACGCTTAGAAACGATCCCAATCGCCCAAGCGACCAGAGGCGCAACCACCAGCAGAACCAGTGATAACTGCCAACTGTTCCAAAACATCAGGGTCAGCAGACCAATGATGCTGGCACCTTCACGTACAATACTCACCAACGCTTTGCTGGTCGCTCCTGCCAGCTGCTCGGTGTCATAAGTGATGCGTGAAAGCAAGCCTCCGGTGGACTCTCTGTCAAAGAAAGACACAGGCATATGCATGAAATGATTGAATATTTTTCGGCGAAGTAGCATGACCACGTTGCCAGAAACCCAGCTTAGGCAATAGTCAGAAACAAAGCTACTCACACCGCGCACCAACATCATGCCAAAAATGATGAATGGCAGAATTTTGAGAAAATTGGATTGAGTGTCGCCAAATCCTTCATCAAGCAGCGGTTTGAGCAGAGAAACCATGTAAGTATCTGCGATAGCGTTGATCACCAGGGCGACAACCGCCACACCCAGTCCCGCTTTGTATAAGCGGATGTAAGTCCACAAGCGACGGAACGTCTGCCAAGTGGTCTCGTCTTGATTCAATGACATATACGAATGGTACTTTTGATTGTATTAATCTTCCTATTCTACTCGCTTCCGCAAGATATGCCTATACCAAGACTCTCTTTGTCGCAGGCTTTCCACCCGCCACTGGCCTTGCTCAACCAAGAGCGAAATTTGCCCATTGTGACCCGTGTCCAACCAAGTGGTGCCCGCCGCCTGATAACGCGATACCACCTGATCCGCAGGCATTCCCCAGCGATTGTCCCGAGCTAAAGAGGCAAAAGCATAATGAGCCCCGACCGCATCGACAAACGGCTGGATTGACGAAGTTTTACTCCCATGATGCGGCACAATCACTATCTCACTGCGCAATAACTGCGGTTGACGGACCAACATCCACTCAACCAGTGCATCAATGTCACCCGTCAACAACACCCTGACGCCGGAAACAGGATCGCTCAAGCGCAAGACGCACGAGTGCGAATTGTACGCGCGCATCACTCCTTGTTGCGGCCACAATACCTCAAAGTCCAGGCCGTTCCACCGCCAGGTTTGCTTAGCAATGCATGGTGAAAAATCGGGAGAGTCCTGGCTGGCACGAATCCAACCCGGTGACCATGCACGTTGAATCTGTTGCCAGCCACCCGAGTGATCGGAGTCCATGTGACTGAGAATCAGTCCATCCAGAGAGCGAATATTGCGTTTACGCAGAAACGGCAAAATCACCGCATCGGCCATACTGCCGTTTTCCCACGCCAAACCGGTATCATAAACAATGGCCCGGCGATTTTTATCGATCACCACAGCGAGGCCATGGCCGACATCCAGGACATCCAGACGCCATCGGTTCACGCTTTGCGGCCTGTCGGTTAACCAACCCGCCATCACACAAAGCATCAATAGCCAGAGTCGCGCAGAGCCACTCAGCAAGGGCCACAACAGTGCCACGACCAACATCATCCCGAATCGCAGCATCCAAACCGCGTTGAGTGTCCACCAGAGCTCTCCCACCCAGTCAATCGCGTAGATAACCGGTTTCAGCGTCCAGGCAACGCCGTTCCAAAGCACCGTCGCTGTATCGGGTAGCACCGCACTGAACGTCAGCCCGGCTAAGGTTAAGGGCACAACAAAAAAGGAAAACCAGGGCACAAAAACGAGGTTGTACAAAGCGCTGGCCAGGGTAATGCCATCGAAAAACCATAAACTGACTGGCAGCATACAAGTCACCAGCCAGAGTTGCATTTTCGTCAGCCTGATGAACAGGTTGTCAGTCACAGACTGGCGAGCCAGATAAGTGAACACCACCGTGACGGCGAGAAAGGATAACCAAAACGAGACCGCCAGCGAAGCCAGAGGATCCCACAGCAACACCAACGCAAGCGTCGCCAATATCCGCCCGACCAGACTCACCCGTAAATTCAGCAACGAGAACAAGACATTGAGCAGACACATGATCAGCGCCCGTTCGGTGGGAAGCGAAAACCCCGCCAGCCAGGCATAACAAGCGGCCACCACGCAGCCCAGGAGCCAGGGCAACAATAGCGCACGATACGACAACCGCAACAACAGCGTGCCCATCATGAACCCGACGGAGAAAGCGATACCGATGTGCAAACCGGAAATGGCCACCAGATGTGCCAGCCCGCTATTGCGCAGCGACTGCCATAAGTCAGGCTCAATCTCACCTCGGTAACCAAACGTCAGAGCCAACAACAGTGAACGCTCCGGACTGGCCGCTAACGATTGTCGAATCAGTGTGAACAGCCGGCTGCGCAGGTGATTGGGTGATTCACTGAACCAGGATGAACCTTTAACAATCACTGCACGCGCCAACAAGCGCTGACTGAACGCGTAACGTTCGCGATCAAAACCGACTTCATTTCTGAGCCCGATCATACTCTTCAACGACACTTGCGCCGTCACTACCTCACCTGGCATTAGCGGACGCGGCGCAATCAACTGAACACGTGGCTGCTGAAAGTAGGACAAGGGTTGGCCATTGATGGCGGTAATCACCACTTTTCCATCATATCCGTGACTTATTTGCTTAAAAAAGCTGTCAACGTCGGCTTTTATGGTAATATCCTGACCTGCTAGGAACAGAGAATCTGCTTGCCATCGCAGTACGTTGCCTTGAAAGAGGATAACGAGAATTGCAGCTAAACTTCCTGTCAGGCATCTTAACTTTCTGTACTTCAGACTTGTTATCAAGACGATCAGAACAGGGACACACCACAACCCACAGGGCAGGGTCAGCCAGTGTGGTGACGTTAAGAGTGTGAGACTGAACGAAGCTAACGTCCAATAATTTGATAAGAGAGTCATCGCCCCATGCCAAGAAAATTTATCAAGCGTTTCATGCCAGATCACGAGGTCATCAAACGTCAGAAGGCATTGAAAATTTTTGGCAATGTTCTGTACAACCCGAACCTGTGGTGTTTAAACCGCCGCTCTGCCGCCGGCGCATTTGCGGTCGGCTTATTCATGGCGTTTGTTCCGCTCCCCAGTCAGATGATCATGTCAGCCGGACTGGCGATTGCATGCGGTGTCAATCTGCCACTGTCCGTTGCACTGGTCTGGGTCAGCAATCCGATCACCATGCCGGTTCTGTTCTATTTTGCTTACAAACTTGGCGCCTGGGTAATGCATGTCCCGCCACAACCTTTTCATTTCGAACTTTCGTGGGAATTTTTGTTGCACCAGATGCAAACCATCGGACCGCCATTCCTGCTCGGCTGCATGATTTGCGGCGTGGTCAGTGCCATCGTGGGTTACTTTGGCATTAAAGGTTTGTGGCGCTACTCTGTCGTGAGAAGCTGGCAGAAACGTCAGCAACGGTAGTTCACCACCTCACGTGACAGAAGGCCGAAAACAGACAATTGCGATCAGGGATATTTTTCTGACTGCAAAAAGCGTTAAGCAAGTATGAAAAAAGGACCGTGTGGTCCTTTTTTGTTATTTACCACTCAGCACGCTGGCTGGGTTGAGCCGGCTCGCTCGTGACGCGGGATACCAGGTCGCCAGCAGGCTCAGTATGATGGCGGTTCCTGACACCAACACAACATCGTCCAGATGCACCTGTGAGGGAAGAAAATCCACAAAGTAAATATCACCAGACAGAAACTGATGCCCAATCAGGCTTTCCAGAGCTTTCACCATCGGCGTAAGGTTGAACGCTACAGCCAGACCAATCACACTGCCAACAACACTCCCCAGTACACCGGAAAACACGCCTTGCCAGACAAATATGCGCTTAATTAACCCGTCAGTGGCCCCCATTGTGCGAAGTATCGCGATTTCTGATGCGCGATCTTTAACGGCCATCATCAGAGTCGAGACAATATTGAAGCACGCGACACCGATCACCAATACCATTACCAGATACATAATGGTACGTACCAGCTGAATATCTCGATACAGGAAACCAAATTTCTGCTGCCAGCTGCGCAGATACACATAGACGTTAAGCGTATTTCCTGCCTCACGCACGATCTGAGTGGCGTTGAGGACATCGGACACTTTGACCGACACCCCGGTAACCGCACTGCCCATATTGGCGTACTGCTGTGCATCTGCCAGAGGCACCATCGCCAGGTTATGATCGATCTGGCCATTGAGCGCCAATAACCCTGCCACTTGCACCCGAACTCGCTTTGGTGCTTGCACCTGCTTGGTGGTATTGCTGGTCGGGATCATTAAGGTCAGGTAATCCCCCTTTTTCACGCCGAGATAATCGGCTACGCCCTGCCCCAAAATCGCCAGTTGCTGTCCCGGCTTAAATGCCTGCCAGGCAGACGGGTCGACGAACTCAGCAATTTTTGACACAGTCGCTTCACTTTGGGGATCCACGCCACGTACTTCTATCGCTTTGAGTTTTTGGCCTTTTTCTGCCAGTGCGGTAAATTTCACGTAGGGCGCTGCTGCGGTGATCTGTGGATGTTGTTCAGCCTGTTTGATCACCGAAGACCAATCTTCAATCGGGCTACGCACCCCTTCAAATTCGCCGTGAGGAATCACGGAAAGAACCCGATTTTCCAGCTCACGCTCAAAACCGTTCATGGCAGACAAACCAATGATGATCACCGCCACACCAACAGCGATGCCGATGGTGGAAGACAGCGAGATGAACGACACCATTTTGTTACGCTGTTTGGCGCGGCTGAAACGCCCGCCAATAAACAACGACAGGGAGGACAACACTTACGCCACCTCCACGTTCAGCAACAGACCATCTTGCATATGCAACTGACGATCCATTTTCGCCGCCAGTTCACCGTCATGAGTGACGACAAGAAACGCGGTACCAGATTCCCTGTTCAGCTCACGCATCAGATCATAAATCGCCAGTGCGGTTTTATGGTCCAAGTTACCGGTAGGTTCATCGGCCAGCACCAGATCCGGCTTGTTGACCAAGGCACGGGCTATCGCCACACGCTGACGTTCCCCACCAGACAGCTCTGCCGGGCGGTGTTCCATCCGATGCCCCAGACCAACTTTTTCCAGCAACTCACTGGCCTGCTGTTTCGCATCGCTGACCTTAGCGCCACCGATCAACAGCGGCATCGCCACATTTTCGAGTGCACTAAAATCCGCCAGCAAATGGTGAAACTGATACACAAACCCTAAATGTTGATTGCGGATTTTGGCTTGTTTATTGGAAGACAGCGCCGAGAGATCGTGACCAAGAAAAGTGACCCCACCCCGGCTCGCATCATCCAATGCGCCCAGAATGTGCAGCAGCGTACTTTTGCCCGATCCGGACGAACCGATGATCGAGACCAACTCCCCAACCTGGATGTCAAAGCTGACGCCTTTTAAAACCTGTGTGTCCAACCCACCTTCCCGGTAGGTCTTACATACATCGTGACAGTGTAAAAGGTTATTCATATCTCAAAGCCTCAGCGGGTTTAACAGAAGATGCGCGGTAAGAAGGAAACAGGGTTGCCAGTAAGCTCAGTGCAACCGCCAGTAAAACCACGACCGAGATCTGCCATGGACTGATCATCACCGGCAGCTCTCCACCAATGGACAATAGCGCGACGCCCATGGTATCGAGCAACGTATTCAGATTGGCAGCCAGTGCGACACCGAGGACACCACCGACAACCGCACCAATCACGCCGCTGCTTGCCCCCTGCACCATGAAAATCGCCAGGATTTGATTGCTGGTCATGCCTTGTGTTTTCAAAATAGCCACTTCCGACTGCTTCTCCATCACCACCATGATCAGCGCAGAGATGATGTTAAATGCTGCGACACCGACAATCAGCCCCAGCATCAAACCCATCATATTCTTTTCCATTCGCACGGCCTGAAATAACTCGCCGCGCTGCTCACGCCAGTCACTCCAGTGCCAGCCGTCCGGCAACGATTTGGTTGCCAGCTCACTGACGACAAACGGATCGTTAAAGAACAGGCGCCAGCCAGAAATGGTATCGGATTTGAAGCGCAATAGGCGACCTGCATCATGCAGGTGTGTCACCATTAGCTGGCCATCGACATCAGAGCCGGTATTGAAAATTCCGGCAACGGTAAAGTTACGTTGGCTCGGAATCCGGCCCAACGGGGTAAACTGACTGGCACTGGTGACCATCAGGCGGACTTTATCACCCAGCGAAACGTTCAGGTTACGCGCCAGGGTATGGCCAAGGAACACCTGATACTTACCCGGCTGCAACGCCGAAATCCGGCCAGCTATCAGATAGTTTTCGATCGGGTCATCATCACCGGGCTCAATCCCAACCATCAAGCCTGCGCTCAACTCTGACGCGCTTTGAATGACCGCTTCACTGCGTACAATAGGCTCTGGCTTCTTTGCCGCTGACAACGAGGTAATAAATGCCGGCGGTTCGGCAGTATAGCTGGTGCGATCATCGCCTTGCGCAATCACAGCCTGAGGCAAGACACCAAGAATCCGGCTTTTAAGCTGTGCTTCAAAGCCATTCATGACCGACAGAACGGTCACCAACGCCATCACACCAATGGTGATGCCTGCGGTGGACATATAAGAAACAAACCGACTGAACCTGTCGCCTGAGCGGCCTCTCAGGTAGCGCAGACCGATAAACGTCGAAACTGGGTGAAACATAACTAGTCAACCTAGATAAAAATTATCGCTACTGTAACGATTAATCTCGCGCATATGTAGCCCTATTTTGCCAATTCAGCGTTAAATTACGTAATTAAGTCTGTGAATAGTAACGACATACCTTGATAAGTTGACCGGTATGTCGATAATCAGATCATTAGACAAAGGAAGATACGTATGTCCGATCAAGAATATTTCACCGTCCATCATCACATGACCGCCAATGTTGAACCATTGGATGACGGTGTCACGCTTCCTTCCTGTAATGACTTCGACGCTGAAATTCCCGTTCCGTTCAAAGTGGCCAGTGAGTTTTGTCATCTTGAGCAAGCCAATGAACACGCTCGCCTGGATATGCAGAACAAAGATATCCGCCAAATCGTGGAACTGCTGGAAAATCAAAACGCCAAACTGAACCTGCTGCTGACGTACATGCTGTCACAACAGGATGATCCCAGGTATCGTTATACCACCGAGTCATTTGGTGCCAGTCAGTTTACGTTTCGTAGCACACAAGCGATGCCAACTGACATGCAGGCCCGAGTGAAACTATTTCTGGAACATCCTTCGGCAGCGATCTATTGTTATGGCCGCGTAACGGGCTGTGACGCTCAGGAGAATGACTTCCTGATCACGATGAAATATGAACGCCTCAGAGACAGCGACCAGGATCTGCTGATTAAAGCCGCGCTTTTCCAACAACAAAAACTGTTGCGTCAGCGCTCTTTAACCCGAGAAAAACAATAAGCATTACCATGACTACATCCCATTTACTTGCTTTGGCCAACCCAAGCGGCGCCGGAGACAAAAAGCACGTCGGCAATCTTCAGGGCGCCAGTCTGGCACTGGCGATCGCCGAGCTGGCAGCGCAACACAGCAGCCATACGCTGCTGGCGGTCCCGGATCCACAGACCGCCCTCAAATTGCAGCAGGAAATCGAACAGTTCAGTGAGAGTGAAGTCGCGCTTTTTCCGGATTGGGAAACGCTGCCATACGACAACTTCTCACCACACCAGGAAATCATTTCAGATCGGATAGCCCGTCTGTATCAGCTGCCGACGCAAACCCGCGGTATCACCATTGTGCCGGTCAGTACATTGCTACAACGTCAGTCTCCGCGCGAATTTTTGATGCAGCATACGCTGATGGTCAAAACCGGCGATCTCTATTCTTTAGAGAAACTGCGCCTGCAACTGGAAAAGTCCGGCTACCGTCATGTCGATCAGGTCTTTGGTCCGGGCGAATACGCCAGTCGCGGTTCCATTCTGGATCTGTTTCCGATGGGATCGAGCGATCCTTACCGAATCGATTTTTTTGATGATGAGATCGATACGATACGGACTTTTGATCCGGAAACGCAGCGCTCCATTGAAGACATCGCGCAGATCCGTCTGCTGCCAGCACACGAGTTCCCCACCAGCGAATCGGCCATTGAAGAGTTTCGGATTCGCTGGCGTCAGCGGTTCGAAGCTCGTCGCGAGCCAGAGTCAGTGTATATGCAAGTTTCCAAAGGCACCTGGCCAGCCGGGATTGAATACTGGCAACCGCTGTTCTTTGATCATAGTGAAACCTTATTCGACTACATTGCCGACGACAGCCAATTGATTGCCGTTGGCGATATCGAGTCTGCCATTGATACCTTCCTCAATGATGTCGATTATCGCTACGACCAGCGTAAGGTAGACCCACTCCGCCCTCTATTGCCACCGCATGAATTGTGGCTGAAGAAAGATGAACTGCACGCACAGTTCAAGTCGCTGCCGCAAATTGTGTTGTCCGCGGAGAGCGTCAGTGAAAAGGCCGGGCGAATCAATCCGCCTCTGGAAGCACTGCCGGAGCTGGCCGTACAGCATCAGAACAAAGAGCCTCTCGCAGCGCTGCGCCAGTTCAGTGAGTCCTTTAGCGGCAAACTGATCTTCTCAGTTGAATCGGAAGGACGCCGAGAAGCCCTGCTGGAGTTACTGCAGCGCATTAAACTGCGTCCTGTCGCTTGCGCATCATTGCACGAAGCGCTGCACAGCCCGGAACGTTTTACTCTGGTACTGGGCGCCAGCGAGCACGGATTCATTCATTCTCTGGCGGACATCGCGTTTATCTGTGAAAGCGATTTACTGGGCGATCGCGTCATTCAACGACGTCGCAAAGACCGCAAAGTCACCAACAGTGACGCGGTTATCCGTAATCTGGCCGAACTCAAACCCGGGCAACCCGTGGTCCACATTGATCATGGTATTGGCCGCTACATTGGCCTGCAAACGCTGGAAGCGGGTGGCATGACCACCGAGTACGTAACGCTTGAGTATCAAAACGACGCCAAATTATATGTCCCGGTTGCGTCACTCAACCTTATCAGCCGTTATTCTGGTGGCGCCGAAGAAGCCGCACCACTGCATAAACTCGGCGGAGAAGCCTGGGCGAAGGCTCGT
This sequence comes from Vibrio sp. V38_P2S17PM301, assembly GCF_009904845.1. Lineage (NCBI taxonomy): Bacteria > Pseudomonadati > Pseudomonadota > Gammaproteobacteria > Vibrionales > Vibrionaceae > Vibrio > Vibrio sp. V38_P2S17PM301. The sequence goes on from NZ_WXWO01000021.1 coordinate 26,463, forward strand.
CGCCGCGCTGCGGAAAAAGTGCGTGATGTGGCGGCAGAGCTGTTGGATGTGTACGCCAAACGCGAGCTGAAACCAGGCTATAAGTTTGCGCTCGACCGCGGCCAGTACGCGACGTTCAAAGCCGGATTCCCGTTTGAGGAAACCGATGATCAGGCAATGGCGATTAACGCGGTAATGTCAGATATGTGCCAACCCAAAGCCATGGATCGTTTGGTGTGTGGCGACGTGGGTTTTGGCAAGACCGAAGTGGCGATGCGGGCGGCGTTTGTGGCCACCGACAATGGCAAACAAGTGGCCGTGTTAGTACCGACCACACTGCTGGCACAACAACATTTTGAAAACTTCCGCGACCGATTTGCTAACTTGCCCATCCGGGTCGAAGTACTGTCACGATTTAAATCGGCCAAAGAGCAGAAACTGATTCTTCAAGACATTGAAGACGGGAAAGTCGATCTGGTGGTTGGCACACACAAGCTGCTTTCGAGCGATATTCGTTTTAAAGACCTCGGCCTGTTGATCGTAGACGAAGAACACCGTTTTGGAGTGCGCCAGAAAGAAAAGATGAAAGCGATGCGCGCTGACGTCGATATTCTGACTCTGACCGCCACCCCTATCCCACGGACCCTCAACATGGCGATGAGTGGCATGCGCGACCTGTCGATTATTGCAACGCCACCGGCGCGGCGTCTGGCCATCAAAACCTTTGTGCGTGAGCGGGACGACAGCATCATCCGCGAAGCGGTTCTGCGTGAGATCATGCGCGGTGGCCAGGTTTACTTCCTGCATAATCAGGTCGAAACCATAGAAAAAGTAGCCGCTGACCTGGAAAAACTGATCCCCGAAGCGCGTATTACCACGGCTCACGGTCAGATGCGCGAACGCGAGCTGGAACGCATCATGAATGATTTCTATCACCAGCGCTTTAATCTGCTCGTATGTACCACCATCATTGAAACCGGCATCGATGTGCCGACCGCCAACACGATCATCATGGATCGCGCCGATCACCTCGGCCTGGCTCAGTTGCACCAACTGCGTGGCCGCGTCGGTCGCTCGCACCATCAGGCTTATGCCTATCTGTTGACTCCACACCCTAAAGCCATGACCAAAGACGCGATCAAAAGGCTTGATGCGATCGCCTCTTTGGAAGATTTGGGCGCCGGCTTCACGCTGGCAACGCACGATCTTGAAATCCGCGGAGCGGGTGAATTACTGGGCGATGAGCAGAGCGGACAAATCCAGTCGGTCGGCTTCACCCTGTATATGGAGATGCTGGAACAAGCAGTCGACGCTCTGCGTGAAGGCAAAGAGCCCTCTTTGGATGAGTTGCTGCGCGAGCAGACAGAAGTCGAAATGCGCTTACCCGCACTGTTGCCCGATGATTATATTCCGGATGTGAACACGCGCCTGTCGATGTACAAACAAATCGCCAGCGTGTCGAGCAATGAAGAATTGGAAGAGCTGAAAGTAGAACTGATAGATCGCTTTGGCTTGCTGCCGGACGCGACCAAAAATTTGCTTTCTGTCACTGAACTCAAGCTGGACGCGGCCATGCTGAAAGTGAGAAAGATTGAAGCGCACGATAAGGGTGGCTTCATCGAGTTCTATCCGGACGCTGACATAAATCCAGTGTTTTTGGTTACACTATTGCAATCACAGCCACAAAAATTTGCGATGGAAGGCCCAACCAAGTTTAAGTTTGCGGTACCATTGGTCGACAGACGCAAGCGTATCCAATTTGTTTCAGATATGCTGACTGAGTTTCAACAAAACTTGTTGCCCAGCGCATAACAGATAAGTATCCAAGTTTAAATTCAGGTGCCCTGCACCTACGACGGAGTCGAAATGAAAAAGCTGATCCCACTACTACTCTTTTTTGTCTCTTTGCCGACCATGGCCCGACAATTTGATATAGAAGTGATCATATTTAAACGTACCGTGAATGCGGAACAAACCACGGAATCCTGGCCTGATCAACTGCCGGTTATCAGCATGGACAACGCTGGCAACTTGAACGATGCCAACTATCGCGCTCAAAAAGGCGTGCAGCTGTTACCAAGCTCTTCGTACCGCCTTAATCCACAAGAGCAAGCTCTGCGCAATCACGCAGGCTTCCAGGTGCTGATGCACACCGCATGGCGCCAAAGCGGTCGGGGTCGCCTATCTGCACCGGTTTTTCATATTCAAGGCGGCAAGAACTACTCAAGCCAGTACAACGTAGATGGTAGCCCGAAAGGCAGCACCGCACTCACCAGTATTGACGGTGTCAGCGAAGAGACTCAAAACGGCCCGGTTTACCAACTGGACGGCAGAATGCAGGTGTATGTGGAACACTATCTGTATGCCGATGTGATGCTGGACGTCAAAGAGCCGGTGGTCAAAGAGATCATGCTACCGCAAAAGCCCATGGCGGAATTTGACAACGGGGATACCGTACAGGTTGGCAACCTGGAAGACGTCACACCAACGGTTGAAGAACTTAAGTTCCTCAAGAGCTACCGCATGGATCAGAAACGTCGTATGCGCAGCGGCGAGATCCACTATCTGGATAACCCATTGATGGGCATGATTATCCAGGTTCGTCGCGCAGGCTAACGTATTCGCCCTCTCTGGAGGGCGATTATTTATCGAATACCATGAGCCCGGATTTCCAAATCATCTCATCCCGTCTGGTTCTCAAGCTGATTGAGTCCGACCAGACTCAGACACTGTGCCACGCCATTCAACACTCCCCTTCCCTGCATCAATGGGTTGATTGGTGTCGCGCCGATTTCAGTGCCAAAGAAGCCGAGCGTTTCCTGCTCGCCACCCGACTTAACTGGGTCAAAGGCGAAGCCTATGGGTTTGGTGTTTTCCGCCGCTCTGACGATCAACTGCTTGGCATGGTGGCCATCAACGAGATGTACCATACCTTCAATATGGTCAGTTTAGGTTACTGGATTGCTGACGCCCATCAGGGCAACGGATACGGCAGTGAAGCGCTGCAGGCACTGATTCATTTTTGCTTTGAAAAATTGAAAGTCACCCGAGTCGAAATTGTGTGTGACCCAGCCAACCTGCCCAGTCAGAAACTCGCTCTGGCGTGTGGTGCTCAATATGAAGTGACGGCCCAAAATCGCTACGTGTTCAATAATCAGCCGAGAGACGGTATGGTGTTCTCAGTACTGCCTTAATTAAAGGCCACGCCCACCAAAAAGAGCTCCGAAGAGCTCTTTTTTATTAATGCAATTTGAGGGTCGGACGTAGCACCCGGTTGATCCTGCCCATTAGCACAATCAGCGCCGTTTTGAAGAACCCATGCAGCGCCATCTGGTGCAGTCGATATAGTGAAATGTACACTACCCGCGCAATGCGACCTTCAACCATCATCGAGCCTTTGGTCAGGTTGCCCATCAGGCTACCGACCGTTGAGAAACGGCTGAGTGAAACCAAAGAGCCTTTATCTTTATAGATATACGGCTTCATCTCACGCCCACTGAGCTTGGCAACAATGTTGCTGAATGCGCGGCTGGCCATTTGGTGCGCAGCCTGAGCTCGCGGTGGTACAAACGAACCATCCGGCTGCGTACACTGAGCCAAATCACCGATCACGAAAATGTCGTCATCACGTGTTGTCTGCAGCGTCTCTTTGACCACCAGTTGGTTGATCCGGTTGGTCTCAAGGCCACCAATATCTTTGATGAAATCCGGTGCCTTAATACCTGCTGCCCAGACCATAATCTGAGCTGGGATCTTCTCGCCGTCTTTTGTCACTAGGCCATCAGCCTCGGCCTGAGTGATCATCGTCGCCGTGCGTACGTTTACGCCCAGCTTAGTCAACTCATGATGCGCCGCGGAAGAGATTCGAGGTGGCAATGCAGGAAGAATGCGTTCACCAGCTTCAATCAAATTAACGTTCAGTTTACTGGAGTCCAGATCGCCGAAACCGTAATTGTGCAGCTCTTTGATTGCGTTATGCAGCTCAGCTGACAGCTCTACGCCAGTCGCGCCACCGCCAACAATCGCAATGTCCACGGTGCCATGGCCTTCTTTGGCATGCAACTTAAGGAATTCATTATTCATTTCCGTGCGGAAACGACTTGCTTGCTCTGGACTGTCGAGGAAGATACAGTGCTCACGTACACCTGGCGTGTTAAAGTCGTTTGACGTCGAGCCAATCGCCATCACCAGAATGTCGTATTCCAATTCACGTCCAGGCATCAGCAATTCATTGTTGCTGTCGCGCAGCTCGCTCAGGGTGATCACTTTTCGTTCACGGTCGATATCGGCCAGACTGCCCAGTTGGAAGTCAAAGCTGTGATTCTTGGCATGCGCCAGATAGCTCAGGGCATCCACGCCTTCATCCAGAGAACCGGTCGCCACTTCGTGCAACAAGGGTTTCCACAAGTGACTGGCTTTTCGATCCACCAGGGTGATTTTTGCTCGTTTTTTGCGCCCTAGGGTTCGCCCCAGTTTGGTTGCCAGTTCCAGGCCACCAGCGCCACCGCCTACAACGATAATTCGCGTCACAGTATTGATCCTCTAAAAATGTCGATAAATGGGTGTCGGCCCGAGGCCAAAGGCTGCATGATGGATAAACAGCAACCGGCGCTCCAACCGATAAAATTTTTAAAATTTGTCTTTCTAGAGATAAGCAACGACACGCAATGGAGTAAAAGCGAGACCCAAGCTCAATTTTCGGCAAGTTTCTGTCTTGCTCTCAAATTTTGTTGATATTTATCAAAATATTTATAGTAAAGTCATTATATAGAGCAAAATTCACTGCGCAACCTTATATTGCATGAAATTCACTAGCCTTGATAGGGACATTACGGATAAAGAAGTAAATTGCATGAAAGTTCTGCAATTTCTGTCTGGTTGGTGTGATGCGTTAGAGAAAGCCGGAACGAGCCTGCGAGGGAGCAACCCTCGCTAAGCAATTAATACGACAGGATATTAAGCTTGTTTGAATGCTTTCATGGCCTGCAGATGTTGTGAGATTTTCTTAAATTTATGCGTCTGAGTTTGATCCCAGACGATGTCGTAATACGCCTCAAGCTCACTGGCCGTTTTGCGGTTATCATGCACCTCGTCTTGTTGGGACAATATCACCAGGCAACGGCTTTGATTTTTGTGGCGAAAATCGCTCACACATTTGGTCGCGATGTCTTCATACTCCTCCGGCCGATCAATGCGCCCCTGCATCGTGATCTCAGGATGCAGATTGGGATTGAACATCACCTGCTTGATGCCGCACAAGAAACCAATACGCTCTGACCAGTATCCCCCCAACCCCACGCCACAGATCATAGGCTCAGTGTCGCCGGACTGCTCAATGACTTTGTGCACTTCTTTCAGCAAATGCTGCATATCATGTTTCGGGTGCAAGGTGCTGTAGTTGATGAACCGGACATCATCATCGATAAATTGCAGTTGCAGTACTTTCTCGTGATTACCCGGACTGGTGGAGTCGAAGCCGTGTAGATAAATAATCATGTGTGTGTCCTCCCTGAACACCCAATTTATCACGAATGTTGTGCGTGAAAAGGCTAAGCCCCTATTTTTTATAAGCCATTAAAGACAAACAGTGATCTCAACTGCAAAACGACGCTTCCAACTGCTGGGCTGCCAGACCATAGCTTTCTTCCCCCCAGAGCTGGTGAGCCAATAGATACCAGAGCATTGCCATCATCTGTGTTCGTGGCTGCCAGGCCATCACGCCTTCTACCCAATCATCCCACTCTCGTATGTCCCGTTGTTGACAATATAACTGGATGGCTTCCAGCATCGGTAAGTCCGCCGCACCGATGGTCAGGGTAAGATCCAATCTCGGATCGGCCAGTGACGCGTACTCCCAGTCGATTACTCGCGTCCCGGTCTGGGTGGCAACCAAGTTGTAACCGGCCAAATCGAAATGGCACAACACTTTACCTGCATCCCGCAGATTTGGCGCGCTGCGCCAACGTTGATAGATATCCGTCACGCGCTCAGTTTTGCGCTCGCTATCTAGCTGCATCCAGTAATGGTCAACACGTGCTGTAAAGTTAAAAGGCGCAACGGGAATGCGGTGAATGTCCAGATCATGCACTGCGGCCAGTGTCTCTACCAAGCTGGCGACCGCCATACCCTGATGTAAGGCTTCGCCGTCAACCCATTCGACCAGCAGTCCCTGGTCATTGACCAGCGAAGGCGCAGGTGCAATGCCCGAGGGCTCAATGGCTTTAAGAATCTGATATTCCTGATGGCGTGAAATGGAAAACGCCTTAGTGATTGGGGTGATAGGCCGCCAGACGTACGCCTGACCAGAGGGAAGCACCACTTTCCAACAACGATTAGTCAGGCCCCCGGTCAGTGTTTGAGCGAACTCAGGGGCCCGATGAAAGAACGAATCTAAACTAACCAGAGACGTGTCGAGCTGACACGCCTCTTTCCATGACATCCTTGCCATCGGCGAGATCCTAGCAATGATTACAGACCCAGCAAGCTCTTCGATGCCTGCTTACGAATTTCTGTTTCGTCCGCCCATTCAATCAGACCCGTTTCCAGATCCATCAAACGCATGGTCATTTTGTAGTAGACGTCTTTGTCACTACCTGCAGACTTCACGATGCTGGACAGGTTGCCGTACAACATGTACTGCGCGCCGACCATTTTACCAAACTGAATCGCGGTGCTTTGGTTCACCAGTTGATCGTTGTTCTGGAAGTTCAGTTGCTTACGTACCGATTCCACACGATCCATATCCACAAAACGGAACTTACCCGAATTCAGCATTTTTGTGCTGATGGTGTCTGTGATGGACTCGGTATCAATGTGCTCGCTGGTTTTGTTCTTGATGCTGTCAACAAACGCGATGGGACGAGAGTTGCTGGTGATTGCCGCCACTGAACCGGAAGACAACATACTGTCTACCATCTCACCGGCAATTTTCTGCAGATCCGTCGAACCAAAATCGATGGTGGTTGTTTCTACAGCCTGCGCATCACCATAGCTGACGCGGTTCGAACAACCGCCCAGAATCACGGCCAAACCCAGTAATGCAATTACACTCTTTTTCATGTTGGTTCCTTTCTCTACCAATTCGTACCATTACAGTACGTCTCAAAACAGTTCAGGCATCTCATCAGTGAGTGCCTGGATACAAAATTGATTAATCGTCCGCTTCACGGATCTGAACGCGGAATTGGGTTCCGTTTGGATTCACAGACACTTCTGAGATAGTGACGGTTTCCATACCACGCACAATGGCTTGCTTCCACGGACCAAGCTTGTTGTTAACTTCAAGGCCGTCATTGTCGTACCAGTAGAAACGATATTGAATGTGTTGATCGCCTTTGTACTGGCTTGCCAAACGTACGATGCCACGGGCATGACCATCGACTTGCTTGGTAGTAATGTCTTCTACGTTAAGTCGACCACCCAACACATTGTCACCAAACAGGACCGTCTGAGACGCGCCGTCGACTCTCAACCCGGCCGTATTACTGGCACATCCCATCATCAGCACAGCTGCCAACGCAGCGAAAAGCCATTTTTTCATCATAGTTTTCCTAGTTGCTTATGCCAGATCGTAGCGTTACCGCCCTGGCGTGAAATCCATACCAATGCGGTCTGACCCGCTTCAACATTAAACTGATACTGTTTACCATCCACACTGAGTGTTTGGGTACCCGGTGTCACGTATCGACTGCCACTGAGCACCGCTCCCGGCAGGGTCAGCCAACTGCGCGTATCCGGCTGCTCAGTCAACGTATTCCAGACGTTGAAAATCAGATTCCCGACATCATCGCCTTTCTTGGTTGCTTCTTTTCGCAGTCTGTCTTTCGCCCAGACCCGCAGTGCCTGACGAATCACCATGGCTGGAATCCGCTCGGACAGGTCACGCTGCGCCATCAGGTTGACGTCCGTCAGTAAGTGACCACCGACCGATTGACCGTCAATAGTGTAACGACCCAAGGTGGGGATCGGTTGAGCGGGGTAATACGGCAGCGCGAGAGAATACAGCCCCACGTTGTCCCGACTGTCATAAATCGGTAAAGTCAGTCGCCAGCTTTGCATCGCCTCGACAACCCCTTGCTCTTCAATGAATAACACCCGAGATTTTCCGACCGGCATGGCTTTGTGTTTGCCGTAGCGTTTTTCCATCAAAGACACGTCCTGACGCATTCCTAACCGGCGACCAACCCGCATTGCCCCATCAATGACATCGCGATTGTCTGGCATCACCGCCAATGCACGGCGATAATCAATCCAAGCGTCATTGAGGTTGTTGGCGGTTTCGTACAGCAGCGCCGATAAATACAACAAATAGCCGTTTTGTACCGCCTGAAGCTGCTTACCCGCATCGGGGTAGTTCGACAGTACACTTCCCAGATTAGGAGAAAGCCCCTGAGACTGCATCTCTTTGGCCGCAGATTCGAGTTCTTTTTCACGCTCTTTGCGTGCTTTTTCCTGAACCTGATTACCGCGACGCATTTCCACCAGAGCCCCTTCCAGGCTGTTCTGTTGCAGGTAATTCAACCCCAGATACAGATGTAAAAACCCCAGTTCATAATCGGCAGGCCGATAAATGTTAAGATTATCGTTCACCGCGATAGAGCCGACATTGGTTGCGGTGTCCGAGACCGAAATCACCGCTTTATCCTGTTGCACCTGAACCGCTTTGTCACTGGACTCCAGGCTGGATTTACTCTGCTCATACTGCGCATTGAGGAAATACACCCGACCTTTCTCCATGTTGTCGAGTATCTCACCCGCCACTTGGTTCGGCAGTTCCTCTTCCGCTTTTTGATACTGGCCACTCTTCACCGCTTGATACATGTCCTGATTTTGTGCGCTGTAGTGGCTGAACAGATTGCCAGCGGACAAATTCGCACACGAAGACAACAACAGTGAAGATGACAGCACCAGAGCGAGTCGAATCTGACTTAGCAATTCAAACTCCGTAACACTTACTTATGGTTCTCATATTGAGCCCGGAAAGACTCCCGAGCTCCGCAACACAGGCATCAGATGCCAATCAGCTCATCAACATCGGCCCCAGCGGGCGTCCACCCAGCAGGTGCATATGGATGTGATACACCTCCTGACCACCATGTGAGTTACAGTTCATAATCAAACGGTAGCCATCCTCGTCAATCCCTTCCTCTTTAGCCAGTTGGCGGGCGACCGTAAACATACGACCGAGCGCCAACTCATCCGCTTCCTCAACTTCATTCACCGTAGGAATCAGTTTGTTTGGGATGATCAGAATGTGACTTGGAGCTCGGGGATTAATATCACGGAAAGCGGTCACCAGATCGTCCTGGTAAACCACATCGGCCGGGATTTCGCGACGAATAATTTTGCTAAAAATGGTTTCTTCAGCCATGAAGCGCTCCATTATGAGTTGGATTGGATATCAGTATGCCGATAAGTATGCTTGAAGGCTTAAAAAAGCTCAATAAAAACAGTGTTCACTTAACAGAATCATCAATCCTTCCGCAAACACAAACTAAAACTGTCTTGTACGTCATAAAACGCGTGAATCGTTCTCAATACAATGTTGATTGTTTTGTTACTTTTTTAAGACAGCGATTGTCTTTTTTAATTCAGGGAGAGTTTTATGAAGGGTTCTGTGATAAGGCGGATGTACGCCGGATTCACGTTGATCATTATTCTGTTTATCATTTCCAGCGCCATGATGATGGCCGGAATGAATCAGATTCAGTCGTACTTCCAGTCGGTCTCTAAGACCTCATTGCCTCTGGTCTCATTGTCCAATCAAACCAGTGTCAGTCTGCTCTCTGCGGACAAATCCTTTAAAGACTTTCTGACCACTCAGAATCCGGAGCGGATGGCGGAACGACGGAACGATTTTCAACAGGCCAGCGACCAGCTAGGCCAGGCGCTGGATCAACTGAAACAAGCCAGTCTCGGAGATAACGAGCTGGAAACCCGTATCGCTCAGTTGGAAGAGATGAAGCAACGTTACGTCACCGAAGCCAACGAAGCCATGGATAACTATCAGGCGATGTTCAAAGCGCAGGAAGACGTGCAGAAATCGACCCGGCGCTTCCAAAGGCTGCACTCTGAACTGAGCGTGGGCATGAAAGACTACGTGGATGATCAGGACAGTATTTCGGTCAAAGTCATGGCCAAGAGCTACTTCATCAAATTAAAAGACGCCGAAGTCGTCACCTCAGATGCGCTGGCGAGTTCCGATCCTGCGTATGTGCTGGAAGCGGTGAACAAAAATAAAAAAGCCGTCACTCACTTGAATTACGCCTATCGTGGCCTGGCGACTCAAATGCCGGAAATCAAGAAGGCCTTCGACGAAGCTGTCCAGCAATTTACTACTGATATCGGTATGAAGGGCGGCGTGCTGGATCAGCACAACGATTATCTGCAAGCCAAAGCTGCGCTGTATGACAACATCGCGAATCTGGCGGTAGAAGTCGACCAGGCTATGACGATTCTGGAATCCTTTAACCAACGAGCCACTGAGCACCTGAATCAATCATTGACTCTGGCCAGCGACATTTACGAGCAAGGCGTAGTTAAAGCCATTGTGATTGGCATTGCAATTGTGCTGTTTGCCGCCGGTATTGGTTATCACATCGCTCACAGCGTCCGTGAGCCGTTGACCCGTATCTTGAAAACACTGGAAGGCCTCACCGATGGTGACATGACCAAGCGTATCGACATTCGCTACAACAACGAATTCAGCCGGGTCAGCGGGCACATCAACTCGTTGGCGGATAACCTGCACGATATTCTGGTCCGGCTCAACGATGCCTCCGACAACCTCACTACAACGGCTAATACCAACCAGCACACATCAACCAGTGCTCAGCAGCAATTGAGCAATCAACGCGAACAAACGGCCAGCGTGGCAACGGCCATGACGGAAATGGCGCACTCGGTGCAAGAAGTGGCTCAGAGCGCACAAAGCTCTCAGCAGATGGTCGAGCAAGTGGAAAACGCGTCGGAATCGGGCCGTCAGGTAATGAGCACCAATATCACGACCATCAATCAGCTCGAGTCCCGCCTCAATGAGTCGGTGCAGGCCGTCGGTGAACTGCAGCGCATGAGCAGTCAAATCGGGTCGATTCTGGACGTTATCCGCAACATTGCTGAGCAAACCAACCTGCTGGCTCTCAATGCGGCTATTGAGGCAGCGCGTGCAGGCGAACAAGGACGAGGGTTTGCCGTGGTGGCAGACGAAGTCCGGGTTCTTGCCCAGCGCACGACAGAGTCCACCAGCGAAATTGAGAGCATGATCAGTAATCTGCAAACCAGCTCAAAAACCGCCGGCCAAGTGATTGAGAGCTGTATGACCGACATGGAGTTGTCGGTTGAACAAGCCTCGAATGCCAACAGTGCCATGGAAGAAATTCAGGCGCTGATCATCGAAATCAGTCACATGAGCAGCTACATTTCACAGGCGGCGGCAGAGCAGAGTCAAACCACATCCGGCATCGCTCGCAGCATTGAAGAAATCAACCTGATCGCCGACAGCAGCTATCAGGCTATGTCCGAAATTGCACAAACCAGCGCAAGCCTTACCTCTCTGGCCAATCAACAGGGTGAATTGGTTCACCGATTTAAACTGTAAACGTACTGTCAATTCTCCTCAAAGAGCGGTTTTTTGTGAAACCGCTCTTGTTTTTTATGGTCTGCAACTTTATATGAGTAGATAGAGCCACAAGCTTTTACACGGATTCCCGACATACTGACTTGTGGCACCCACGGCTTGCTTTCCTTTTCTGCTCAAATTTTTGCAAGCCATGCATGAGGAAAATATATGGCAGTTCATGTTGGCATTATCGATCAAGATCCGATCCGTTTGGTCACGCCCCTTCTTGATAACCGGACCATTAGTAAACACATTGTTTTTATTGGTGAACCCGCTCAAAAAACCATGTACCACCGACTCGCGTCGGTACTTGATAAACGCAACATTACCTCAGAATTTTTCGAAATTCCGAATGTGGTCAATACCTCAAAAATCAAACAAGCTGTGCAACGATTAGCGCAACAGTTGCATGAGCGGGGTGAAGACGTCCGCTTGAATGCCAGCTGCGGCCTGCGCCACAGACTGTTATCGGTGTACGAGGTGTTCCGTACATACCACTGGCCAATTTTCGTTGTGGAGCCCAACAGTGATCGTTTGTGTTGGCTTTATCCCGATGGCCGCGAGGATACTCAGGTTGAAGACCTGATCACCATCTCCGATTATTTAACCATTTTTGGTGCGCGTGGCGAATTCAGCGAACATCACCTCCCCCCTCAGCTCGACCAGAAGTTGTATGAGTTGGGTGAACGCTGGGCCGGTAACGCCCTTGAGCTCGGGCCCGGTCTCGCCACACTCAACTATCTCGCCACCACGTGTCGCAAAGAACAGAAACTCGACGTCGAACTGACGGAAAAGCAGCAAGGTTATCGAGAGCTCAATATGCTGATCACCGATCTGGTCGAGGCGCAAATCGCGTCATACCAAAGTGGCATCCTGACGTTTGTGAATGAAGACGCACGACGCTTCTCCAACGGCGAATGGTTAGAGACTCTGGTCCACAGTACCGTGCGCCAGATTCAAGATGACATGCCCACCATTCAGGACCGTTCTTTGAACGTGCAGGTTTATCGAGAAATCGGCGAACGTGAAGTGCGTAACGAACTGGATGTGGCGACTGTCGTAAACAACAAACTGCACATCATTGAATGCAAAACCAAAGGCATGCGCGATGACGGTGATGACACTTTGTATAAACTCGACACCTTACGCGACCTGCTCGGCGGCCTACAGGCCCGCGCAATGCTGGTCAGCTTCCGTCCACTGCGCTACAACGACATCACGCGCGCCGAAGATCTTGGTCTGGCGCTGATTGGGCCGGAAGAGCTGAAGGATCTCAAAACCCACCTGACCAAATGGTTTGAAGAGGCTGGTGGTAAAGAAGACGACCTGGATTGATACGAAAAAACCCGCTAGCAGGCGGGTTTTTTTAATGATGAGTCAACCGTATGATTAGCTGTCGTCTTCGGTAAAGTTAGTCGGTAAAGTGGTCTTCATCTGGTTCCAGATGTGCGCACTCTCCATACCATAATGGCGGACAACCAGAGGGATCTGTTCACGGTTACCGGTTTCACACACATCAAGCAGTTGACGGTAGAAATCCAGAGCCAGATCTCGAGCCTTCGGATTCGAGAAGTAGTAGCTGCCCACTCGATCATACAATTTGCGTAGGCCGTTAAAGATCAGACCGTAGATCTGATTGCCAGAATGGAACGCAAGACGCTGGAACAACATATAATCGTAGAAGTTGAACGTCTTAGCGATCAGAATTTCCTGGCGCTTCTGTTCGTCTTTTTCACCGTCGTCTTTAACTTGCTGAATGATCTTATCCGCATAGGGTGACACTTCGATAAACTTATCCCAGGATTCCGCTTTGAGCAGCGTTTCACACGACTCAATCACGTTACTGATGGTGCGCTCGGAGCTCTCTTTGTTCACTTTAAAAGCGTAGCGCATAAAGATAGGACTGATGTTGGTACGCGCCGCCAGTAAATCTTCAACGATATTAGTTGCGTTATCAACATCAAGCGTCATCAGCGTATCGAGTATATGCAAACCGGACGTTTCCATAAACTGATTCACTTTGGTCGGTTTACCGTGTTGAATCGTCAACCAACCATCACGTGCCAAGCGCTGCAGCACCTCACGCAATGTCGTTCGGGTAACACCGATCAGTTCGGAGAGCTCGCGTTCGGCAGGAAGAATAGAGCCAGGCGGAAAGCGACCATTCCAGATGCTTTCAATAATGTATTTTTCAGCGAATCCTGCTGGGCTTTTTGCCTTAATGACCATTAATTTGTTTTCCGGTATTTATCATTTATTGGGTCTAATATAACTCATCATACCACTAGTTTTCACACTACGGAAACCTGTAGCGCGTAAACTGACCTCACGCTGACGATAGAGTATATGCTCTATTAATGAATATTTATTTTATTCGATGTTTCAGTTACCTGAATCTAAACAATTCTAAATTTAACAAATATTAAACATTTATAACTGTTGAATTTACGGGAATTGCTATGCAGTCACACATTCAATTTATGCAATTTAAAGTTGCTATTTACAGAATTATTAAAGCACAAAAGTGTGATCTATCCGCTTTTCAATTGGATAAAGACAACTAGCTGTAATTTTCACAACTCTCAATCTCGACATTCTCAACTGAGATCATGTTTTTAAACAAAATATCACTGAGCCTTATATCAATATAAAGTTTCTTATTGACTAAAGCTATCCAAAGAGTAGAGTGGCGAGCGAAAGTAGGGAGTGCTTGTGTTTCTCAGGGAGTGACTTGGCAAGGTCACAATGGCGAAATGTTACATTGTTGTTTTTCTAAGTCACTGTTGAATAGCCATTATTTCTTGATAACCGCGATTAATGGATGACAGATACAAGCACAGTCGAAATGTCTATTCAGAAAACAGTAAGAGTAATACCCATGCCGATGTCGCTCGGAAATGCTTTTATCAAAAACTTTCTTGGTAAAGCACCAGACTGGTACAAAGTTGCCATTATCGCCTTTCTTATCGTTAACCCGATTGTCTTCTTCCTGATCAACCCGTTTGTCGCTGGTTGGTTGCTGGTCGTTGAGTTCATTTTTACTCTGGCGATGGCGCTGAAGTGTTACCCGCTTCAACCCGGAGGCTTATTGGCCATTGAAGCTATTGCCATTGGCATGACCAGCCCGGAGCAAGTGAAACACGAACTGGTGGCGAACATCGAAGTGTTGCTGCTGCTGGTGTTCATGGTTGCCGGTATTTACTTCATGAAGCACTTGCTTCTGTTTATCTTCACCAAGATCTTACTGGGTATCCGCTCAAAAGCCATGTTATCCGCGGCCTTCTGTTTCGCTGCGGCGTTCCTATCGGCTTTTCTTGATGCGCTGACTGTCATTGCGGTCGTCATCAGCGTCGCGGTGGGCTTCTACGCGATCTACCACAAAGTGGCTTCCGGTAAAGGATCCAGCTCCGCGCACGACCATACCATGGATGACCACTTTACTGATTTGACCCGTGACGATCTGGAAAACTACCGTGCGTTTCTGCGCTCTTTGCTGATGCACGCCGGTGTCGGTACCGCATTGGGTGGAGTAACGACCATGGTAGGTGAACCTCAGAACCTGATCATTGCCGACCAGGCCGGTTGGTTATTTGGTGAATTCATTATCCGTATGGCGCCGGTTACCCTACCCGTCTTTATCTGCGGCATGATCACCTGTGTTCTGGTCGAGAAATTCAAAGTCTTTGGTTACGGTGCTGAACTGCCGGACAACGTGCGCCAGATTCTGGTGGATTTTGACTATGAAGAACGCAAAAACCGCACCAACCAAGACGTCGCTAAACTGTGGATTCAAGGCCTGATTGCCGTATGGCTGATCGTGGGCTTGGCACTGCACCTGGCCGCAGTCGGTCTGATCGGTTTGTCAGTGATCATTCTGGCAACGGCGTTTACGGGCGTGATAGAAGAGCACTCACTGGGTAAAGCGTTTGAAGAGGCCTTGCCTTTTACTGCGCTGCTGGCGGTCTTTTTCTCGATTGTGGCGGTCATCATCGACCAACAGCTGTTCAAACCAGTGATCGATGCAGTACTGCACGTTGAAGACAGCGGTACTCAGTTGGCACTCTTCTATGTGGCGAACGGCCTGCTCTCAATGGTATCGGATAACGTGTTCGTCGGAACCGTCTACATCAATGAAGTGAAAACAGCTCTGCTTGAAGGCATCATCACCCGTGACCAGTTTGACTTGCTGGCTGTGGCGATCAACACCGGCACCAACCTGCCATCGGTGGCGACACCAAACGGACAGGCAGCTTTCTTGTTCTTGCTGACCTCGGCATTGGCTCCGTTGATTCGTCTGTCCTATGGCCGCATGGTGGTCATGGCATTGCCTTACACCATAGTACTGGCTCTGGTCGGTTTGGCGGGCATTGTGTTCTTGGTTGATCCAATGACGACCTGGTTCTACGACGCGGGCTGGATCACACACAAAGCGGTTGAGGCAGCCGGCGCAGCGGTTTCTGCGGGCCACCACTAATAATTTTTGTTGAACACGAAACTATTACGCGATAAAAAGCTCTGATAACTCAGAGCTTTTTTTATTTCCCCAAGGACTGAATCTGTGAACTTTCTAGCCGCCGTTAAATCATTTTCTCAACAGCGCCTGTCATGGCTGCTGCTGCTGGGCTTTGTCGTGTTCTTTGAAGCCTGCGCCCTCTTCTTCCAGCACGTCATGTTGCTGGCCCCATGCGTGATGTGCATTTACGAGCGAGTCGCCATGTTGGGCATTGGCGCTGCGGCACTGATTGGGATCATCGCACCGACCAACCCTTTGTTCCGATGGCTGGGTCTGGCCGCCTGGGGCATCACAGCGTATAAAGGGCTGACGCTGGCACTGCAGCATGTGGATTACCAGTTTAATCCATCGCCATTTGCAACGTGTGACCTGTTTGTCACCTTTCCGGACTGGGCACCACTGAACCAGTGGGCACCTTGGATGTTCGAAGCTTACGGCGATTGCTCCAAAGTCGTGTGGCAGTTCCTGACGTTATCCATGCCACAATGGTTGGTGGTGATCTTCGCCGCGAACCTACTGGCTCTGGCGGTGGTGGTTATCGCCCAATTCGTCAAAAGCAAATAAACCGACAACGCACAGACTGACCATTCAAATAAAAAAAGCTTGGCCGGGGCCAAGCTTTTGTTATTGCAGATCGCGTTAGTTCATATCTCGCCCTGGCTTAGGTGCCAGCACTTCCCGGTTACCATTGTGCCCTGGCGCACTGACGATACCTTGTGCTTCGAGCTGTTCAACAATCCGCGCAGCGCGGTTGTAACCAATCTTGAAACGACGTTGTACACCAGATACCGAACCTCGGCGGGTTTCGACCACGTGTTCCACCACCTGATCAAACAGTGGATCCATGTCTTCATCACCTTCCGGTTTTTCACCCGGTAGCAAGGCTTCTGGTCCCTGATCACCATTGGTGATTTCATCAATGTAGTTCGGTTTACCACGCGCTTTCCAGTTGTTCACCACCGCATGAACGTCATCATCCGAGGCGAACGCGCCATGAACACGTACCGTATGGCTGGAGCCCGGAGGCAGATACAGCATATCACCCATGCCCAGCAGCGATTCGGCACCGCCCTGATCGAGTATGGTACGCGAGTCCGTTTTGGTTGAGACGGTAAACGCAACGCGGGTCGGAATATTGGCCTTGATCAAACCGGTAATCACATCCACCGACGGACGCTGAGTCGCCAGAATCAAATGAATACCCGCCGCCCGGGCTTTCTGTGCCAGACGCGCGATCAACTCTTCGACTTTCTTACCGACCACCATCATCAGATCGGCAAATTCATCGACAATCACAACAATGTAAGGCAGTTTTTCCAGCAATGGCGGCTCAGGGTCCATGCTGTCGCCCGGTTGCCACAATGGATCATGAATAGGGTGTCCGGCTTCTGCGGCCATCTTCAGTTTGTCGTTGAAGCCTTTGATGTTGCGCACACCGAGTGCAGACATCAACTTGTAACGGCGCTCCATTTCGCCAACACACCAGCGCAACGCATTGGAGGCGTCTTTCATGTCAGTCACCACTTCGGACAGAAGATGAGGAATACCTTCGTAAACCGACAATTCCAGCATTTTCGGGTCGATCATGATGAATCGTACATCTTCCGGGGTCGACTTGTACAACATACTCAGGATCATGACGTTGACCCCGACCGACTTACCGGAGCCTGTGGTACCCGCCACCAACACGTGTGGCATTTTCGACAGATCAGCCACCACTGCTTCACCTGCGATATCCTGACCGAGTACCACCGTGGTTGGTGATTTCGCTTCCGTAAACTGCGGGCTGCTGATGACATCAGACAAGTACACCGTCTGACGACTCATGTTCGGCAGTTCCAGTCCCACATACGGTTTACCTGGGATCACTTCGACTACCCGAACCGCCATGGCTGACAGCGAACGGGCCAGGTCCATTGACAACCCGGAAATACGACTGACTTTCACACCTGGCGCAAGATCCAGTTCAAAGCGAGTGATCACCGGGCCTGGAAAGATATCGACCACGCGCGCTTTGATCTTGTAATCAGCCAGTTTTGACTCCACCAAACGTGCTATCTCTTCCAGTGCGTCACGGTCAATGAAGTTTTCACGCTTCTCAGGATGGTACAGCAACTCCAGTGTCGGCATTGGCTCTGCAGGTTTCGGCAGATTTACATCCTGTTGCACCAAGAACGGGTTTTGCTGCGCAACCACTTTGGCTTGCGCTTCTGCAACCATACTCTGGAAGGCGTTGACGTCTTTATCCTGCGCAGAGTCTTCCTCGTATCCCAGGTCTTCAACCTCAGGCTGAGCAGATAGCGGCTCAGGTTGCACATCTTCTTCAACGAATTCGTCATCGGCGACATCAAAGTCAGAAATCACGGGTTCAATATGATGTGCGTCCGGTTCGACCTGTTGAGAGATATGCGCCAGTTCAGACGGGTTAAGCGTCGGTTGAAGTTCATCTTCCTCGTCATCGTTCAGCCAAGGCGGCGTATCGGTTGGCGCAGGTTGCGGCTCTGGGTTCACCACCGGCGTTTCCTGAACCTCATACTCACTCGCCATATCGTCGTCATCCCAGGCAGCCTGTTCCAGTTCTTCAATCGTTGCACCGAGCTGGCGTGTCCGCTCAACTGTCTCAGCTGTTGATGCTGCTTTCGCGGCAGACTGAGACTCGGATTGAACGGTCGGCGTCACTACTGGACGGCTCGGTACTGCCTGAGGTTGACGTGTTGGCGCTGGCTCAGGCTCAACTGGTGTAGCCAGCAGCGGATCGTACTCTGCCGGTTTGGCTTCGGCTTTGTCCGGCATATGGATGTTGTATCGGCGTGATGGCGCACTTGGCGTCTCAATCGCAACATCGTCCTCTGATTCGGTGTTATTGTCATCAAGTTCGCCGAATGACGGCACTTGACGCGCTATTTTAACCGGCGCTTGTGGCGTGATCAGTTGTGGTTCGAGAGTTTCCTCTTTTTCGCCGCGCAGACGATTCACCAGACCACTGAAGAGAGAAATACTGCCTTGCCCAATCCATTCGACGATGCGTAACCAGGAGACGCCGGTCAACAGTGTAAAACCCGCGCCCCACAAAAACAGCAGAACCAGTGTGGTTCCCAATACATTGAGGGTTGGCAGAGCCAAACTGGTCAGGACATCCCCGATCACCCCGCCCGATGAAAAATACCAGATATCATCAAAGTTAATATCAGCAAGACCACAACTGGTGAGCAGTAACACGACCAACCCCGCAAGACGGGAACCCCACAGCATCAGATCAATCGGTTCGTCTTCGTCACGCTTACGCAGAACAATCCACGCCGCAACGGTGATCAGGATCGGTAGCGGATACGCCAGAGAACCGAAGGTAAAAAACAGCGTGTCGGCCGTCCAGGCGCCAACGATGCCGCCAGCATTTTCAATGTCTACCCCCCAGGCAGTCTGCGACCAGGATGGGTCCGCCGGACTAAACGTGAGTAAGGCAATGGACAGCAGAATGGAAATGAGCACGGCCAGAATCAGCCCACACTCTCTGAGACGTTGTGTACCATTCAATCGGGAAGACTGAGGCTCTTCACCGGTTTTGATGATGGTTTCGACCTTATTCTTGTTCTCTTTGAACATAACCAACTTAAATCTAAGAATGAGTAGAAAAACTCCGAGCGGCACAAAGCCGCTCGGTCTAAAGATTTAACCATATCAAGGTCAAAAACCCAATTGTATAAAGTCAGAATATGGAAAGGAGTACCACTATTCTCACTTTTAACGAGTCTTGATCACCAATTGATTGGTTTGCTTCACTTCTTCCATCACCACGTAGGTTCGGGTGTCATTCACCCCAGGCAGACGTAATAGCGTATCACCCAGTAGTTTACGATACGCACTCATGTCCGACACGCGCGTTTTGAGAAGATAGTCGAAATCACCAGAAACCAGATGGCATTCCTGAATATCATCTAATTTCTGCACTGCTGCATTGAACTGTTCGAAAACGTCAGGCGCACCACGATTCAACGTAATTTCTACGAATACGAGAAGAGAGGCATCTAAAAACTGTGGGTTCAACAGCGCGGTGTAGCCTGTGATGTAGCCCTGGCGTTCCAGACGGCGTACACGTTCAAGACACGGCGTGGGAGAAAGCCCGACACGCTTAGAGAGTTCAACGTTTGAAATACGACCATCTTTCTGCAACTCGTTAAGAATGTTGCGGTCGATACGGTCAAGATCCTTGGACGGCTTTTTATAGTTGTCTGCCATTTTTTATTCCACCTTATTACTTCCTTGCAAAAAAATATACTACAACTTTTTAATATTCAGTATCAAATTTTACTGACTCACATCTATACTAGACTTTAATTCGACAGAATTACCCTACACATAGTCAATACAACCACAATACAATGAGGAGTCAGGATGATCATTGGCGTACCTAAGGAAATCAAAAACCACGAATACCGCGTCGGTATGATTCCAGCAAGTGTCCGTGAGCTAATCTCACATGGTCACCAAGTTTTTGTTGAAACCAATGCCGGCGCAGGCATCGGTTTTTCAGACGATGATTACATCGCTGTAGGCGCATCCATTCTTCCTACTGCTGCTGAGGTTTTCGCTCAAGCAGATATGATTGTTAAGGTCAAAGAACCTCAAGCTGTCGAACGAGCTATGCTCAAAGAAGGGCAAATTTTATTTACTTATTTGCACCTGGCACCAGATTTTCCACAAACTGAAGACCTGATCAAGAGCAAAGCTGTCTGCATAGCCTATGAGACTGTAACAGATAATATGGGTCGCTTGCCACTATTAGCACCAATGTCTGAAGTTGCGGGTCGTATGTCTATCCAGGCAGGCGCACAAACTCTCGAGAAATCTCACGGCGGCCGTGGCCTGCTGCTGGGTGGCGTACCAGGTGTTGAACCAGCGAAAGTTGTGATCGTCGGCGGCGGCGTCGTGGGTGCTAACGCAGCTCGTATGGCAGTTGGCATGCGCGCCGACGTTACTATCTTAGACCGTAACATCGATACACTGCGTAAGCTGGATGAAGAGTTTCAGGGCCGTGCCAAAGTGGTTTACTCAACTGAAGATGCGATTGAAAAACACGTTCTGGCGGCCGATCTGGTTATCGGTGCAGTTCTGATCCCAGGTGCCGCAGCTCCTAAACTGGTGACAAAAGAGCACATCGCTAAAATGAAACCAGGCGCGGCTGTTGTCGACGTTGCAATCGACCAGGGCGGTTGTTTTGAAACTTCTCACGCGACAACGCACGCAGATCCAACTTACATCGTTGATGATGTGGTTCACTACTGTGTAGCAAACATGCCTGGAGCTGTTGCTCGCACTTCCACTTTTGCGCTGAACAACGCAACCCTGCCATATATCGTTAAACTGGCAAACAAAGGATACCGTGAAGCTCTGCTGGCTGACCACGGCTTCCTGGAAGGCCTGAATGTTATTCACGGTAAAGTAACGTGCAAAGAAGTCGCAGAAGCGTTTAATCTGGAATACGTAGAGCCGGAAACCGCGATCGCCATGTTCAACTAAGCATTGCTGAACGAATAAAGAAAGCTCTCACCTTGGTGAGAGCTTTTTTGTTTATCAGAACCAGCGCTCTAACGCAGTTTTATCCAACTGCCGGAACGCCCGGTTGAGAATCGCAGCCAACTCTTTATAGCGTGGACGAGATTTGACCGGCTCCAATGCGCAGCCGGTATCAACAATTTTCTGGTGGATTTCACGATACCAACCAGCCAACGCTGGAGGTAACTGGGTATTGGCTCGATTCCCCAGCCACCATATACCTTGTACTGGCAGACTGATGGCAAACAAGGCAATCACCACCGCCTGAGGCATGGCTGAATAATTCTGAAAACTCATCTGAGTGAGCACGCTGATCGCCGCAATGGCAGGCATCACCTTAGTGGCAAAGCGGGTTGCTTTGATGATGCGATGCTCAGGAAACAGCATACTGAGCTCTTTGCGCATCGGCCAGGTATCCATGTACTTCTGACCATCTCTCAAACTGTGTATCAAGCCGACTCTATTACTCATTGGACTCCCTCACTCAATCTGGGGCCTTAACTAAAAAATAGTTGAACAATTCAACTCTCATTGTAAAAAATTGATGAAAGTTAATATTCTTTCAAATTTTTTTTGTTATATTTGCTTATTATCGCTATCCTTTGCACACCCTCAATCTCATTGTTGCTCTTATTTACAATTTAGGCAACTTTGAGACCATCTCTGCAAGGATCGCACTGCTGGCTTTGAAGGTAAAGCAGCAGCTCATTATACGGAAATTGAAGTTTTTTTGACCAGGATTAGTACGCACTCTTGGAGTTCGGCTATTCTTGAGAATGATTTTTATCTAAACCGATTATTACAGGTAGTCACTCATGTCTAAGCTAGTTTTAGTTTTAAACTGCGGTAGTTCTTCTCTTAAGTTCGCGATCGTTGACGCGGAAAATGGCGACGAGCACCTATCAGGTCTTGCTGAATGTCTTCATCTTCCAGAAGCTCGTATCAAGTGGAAACTTGATGGCAAACACGAAGCGCAACTGGGCGAAGGTGCTGCACACGATGAAGCGCTGTCTTTCATCGTCGAAACTATCCTTGCTTCAAAACCAGAACTTGCAGATCAGCTGAAAGCGGTTGGTCACCGTGTCGTACACGGCGGCGAGAAGTTCACTCAGTCTGCACTGATCACAGACGACGTTGTGAAAGGTATCGAAGACTGTGCCACTCTGGCACCACTTCACAACCCAGCGCACATCATCGGTATCAAAGCTGCACAAAAATCATTCCCAGCACTGAAAAACGTGGCTGTGTTTGATACGGCTTTCCACCAAACTATGCCGCAAGAGTCTTACCTATACGCTCTGCCATACAACCTGTACAAAGAGCACGGCATCCGTCGTTACGGCATGCACGGTACTTCACACCTATTCATTACACGTGAAGTGGCAAACCTGCTGAACAAACCAGTAGAAGAAGTTAACATCATTAACTGTCACCTGGGTAACGGCGCATCTGTATGTGCAGTTAAAAATGGCCAGTCTGTTGATACATCAATGGGTCTGACTCCGCTGGAAGGTCTGGTGATGGGCACTCGTTGTGGTGACATCGATCCTGCGATCATCTTCCACCTGCACGACACTCTGGGCTACTCTGTAGACCAAATCAACACCATGCTGACCAAAGAGTCTGGTCTGCAAGGTTTGACTGAAGTAACGTCTGACTGCCGCTTCGTTGAAGACAACTACGGCACCAAAGAAGAAGCGACTCGCGCAATGGACGTATTCTGCCACCGTCTGGCGAAATACGTTGCAGGTTACACTGCGTCTCTGGAAGGTCGTCTGGATGCGATCGTTTTCACTGGCGGTATCGGCGAAAACTCTGCACCTATCCGTGAAATGGTTCTAAACCGTCTAGGCATCTTCGGTATCGAAGTGGATAGCGATGCAAACCTGAAAGCACGTTTCGGCGGCGAAGGCACCATCACTTCAGCAAACAGCCGCATCCCTGCCATGGTTATCTCAACTAACGAAGAGCTAGTCATTGCAGAAGACACAGCACGTCTGGCTGGTCTGTAATTGACCCAAACTGGCTAACTCAAGTTAGCCAGTTTCCGTTTTGGGGCTCAATTTGGTTTGTGCTTTTGTTCCGAGTCGCAAAGAAATTGAGCTTTTCTCCCGAATACCATTCTGACTGAGTCTCTGCTCCGTCGGCTTGGTGTCAAATAGTTAGAGGTTCTTACTCAATGTCCCGTACTATTATGCTTATTCCTGCCAGCGCTGGTGTCGGTCTTACCAGTGTGAGCATGGGCGTACTGCGCGCTATGGAGCGTAAAGGCGTTAAGGTTTCTTTCTACAAGCCTATCTCGCAACCTCGCGCTGGCGGCGATCAACCGGATCTGACGTCGACCATCGTTGCAGCAAACAGCGATATGAAAATCGGCGAGCCAATGGCGATGTCTGTTGCCGACAGCCTGATCGGTAACGACAAAATGGATGAGCTGCTGGAAACAGTAGTAGAGCGTTACAACCAGATCAATAAAGATGCAGACGTAACGCTGATCGAAGGTCTGGTACCGACTCGCAAACACCCGTTTGCTAACCAGGTGAACGCAGAAATCGCTGCGACTCTGGGTGCTGAGATTGTTCTGGTTGCGACCCCTGGCACGGACAACCCTGCACAGCTGAAAGAGCGTATCGAAGTCGCTTGTTCTAACTTCGGTGGCACAAAAAACAAAAACATCTCTGGCGTAATCATCAACAAACTGAATGCACCAGTTGATGAAGCAGGCCGTACTCGCCCTGACCTGTCTGAGATCTTCGATGATGCCGACAGCGCAAAACAGAACGAAATGAAAGTGATGGAGATCTTTAACACCTCTCCTATCCGCGTTCTTGGTTGTGTGCCTTGGAGCATCGATCTGATCGCCACTCGTGCTATCGACATGGCGAAGCACCTGAATGCCGAAGTGGTGAATCAGGGTGACATCCAGACTCGTCGCATCAAGAGCATCACCTTCTGCGCACGTTCTCTGCCACACATGATTGAGCACTTTAAACCAGGTTCACTGCTGGTGACTTCAGCAGACCGCCCAGACGTAATCGTTGCAGCATCTCTGGCCGCAATGAACGGCGTTGAAATCGGCGCAATCCTGCTGACTGGCGGTTACGATATCCCGGCAGAGATCAACAACCTGTGTAAACCTGCGTTTGAGACTGGCCTGCCAATCTTTAAAGCACAAGGCAACACCTGGCAAACATCTTTGAATCTGCAAAGCTTCAGCCTGGAAGTACCAGCAGACGACAAAGAGCGTATTGAATTCATCAACGATCACGTTGCAGGCCACATCGACGGCAACTGGATCGAATCCATGACGGAAGGTACCACGCGTTCACGTCGCCTGAGCCCACCGGCATTCCGTTACCAATTGACTGAATTTGCCCGTCGCGCAGGCAAACGTATCGTACTGCCAGAAGGTGACGAACCTCGTACCGTTAAAGCTGCTGCTATTTGTGCTGAACGCGGCATAGCAGAGTGTGTCCTGCTGGGTAACCCAGAAGAGATCAAACGTGTTGCAGCTCAGCAAGGTGTTGAACTGGGTGCTGGCGTACAAATCATTGATGCGGATGCCATCCGTGAAAACTACGTAGCCCGTCTGGTTGAGCTGCGCGGCGCGAAAGGCATGACTGAAGTGGTTGCTCGTGAGAAACTGCAGGACTCTGTCTTCCTGGGTACCATGATGCTGGAAAATAACGAAGTAGACGGCCTGGTGTCTGGTGCGGTTCACACAACCGCTAACACCATCGTTCCTCCGTTCCAGATCATCAAGACAGCACCAAACGCGTCAATCGTTTCTTCAGTGTTCTTCATGCTGCTGCCTGATCAGGTTCTGGTTTACGGTGACTGTGCAATCAACCCGGATCCAACCGCTGAACAGCTGGCAGAAATTGCAATCCAGTCAGCCGACTCAGCTGCGGCATTTGGTATCGATCCTCGCGTTGCGATGATCTCTTACTCGACTGGTGAGTCAGGTAAAGGTGCGGACGTTGATAAAGTACGTGAAGCGACCAAGCTGGCGCAAGAAAAACGTCCTGATCTGGTTATCGATGGTCCACTGCAGTACGACGCGGCGATCATGGAAAACGTAGCGAAATCAAAAGCACCAAACTCGCCTGTGGCGGGTAAAGCGACTGTCTTCGTATTCCCGGACCTGAACACAGGTAACACTACCTACAAAGCCGTACAGCGTTCTGCAGACCTCGTGTCTATCGGTCCTATGCTGCAAGGTATGCGTAAGCCAGTGAATGACTTGTCTCGTGGCGCGCTGGTTGACGACATCGTCTACACCATCGCACTGACCGCGATTCAGGCAGATCAGGATCAAAACTGATTCTGTACCTTAAGCAGAAAAGCCTCCCAACCGGGAGGCTTTTTTATTGGTCAGCGTCCACTCAAACGTGGCTCTGTCGACATGCCGCCCAGATAGCACAAAGGCCAGCTGTTGAGGCTGACCTGCGCAAGATAAACGAAGTTATTTGGCGAAGAGCGTGTCTCGTCCGTGGGGAGCCTCCAGATCCAATTCAGGCCCTTTCGGCACGATTTGGGTCGGATTGATGGTCTTGTGGCTAAAGTAATAGTGCCGCTTGATATGATAAAAATCGACCGTCTCACGAATACCGTCAATCTGATACAACTCTCTCAGATAACCACTCAGATGCGGGTAATCGGCAATGCGCTGTTTGTTGCATTTGAAGTGGCCGACATACACAGCATCAAAACGGATCAGCGTAGTAAACAAACGCCAGTCCGCTTCGGTGATTTGCTCTCCTGCCAGATAGCGATGCGTCGCCAAATGTGCATCAACGCGGTCCAAAGCAGCAAACAAATTATCGTACGCTTCTTCATAGGCTTCCTGCGACGTCGCAAAACCGCAGCGATAAACCCCATTGTTGATGTTCGGGTAGATGTAATCATTCCACTCATCGATCAGCGGTCGCAGCCCTGCCGGGTAATAATCGTCCTGATTGCCCGTCAGTTGGTTGAACTCCGAGTTGAACATACGGATGATTTCCGAGGATTCATTGCTGACGATGGTGTTGTGCTTCTTGTCCCATAAGACAGGTACCGTTACCCGACCAGTGTAATCAGATTTGGCTTCAGTGTAGATCTGATGTAACCGGCGATGACCAAACAGCGGCTCTGGCAACCCCATCTGCCAGCCTTCGCTGAGCATATCCGGACACACCACCGTGACATCAATGTGTTCTTCCAACTGCTTCAATTTACGCAGGATCAATGTGCGGTGAGCCCACGGACAAGCCAGTGAAACGTACAAATGGTAGCGCCCCGACTCCGGTGCAAACATTGCGTCTGGCTTGTTCTTGATCCAGTGACGAAAGCCGGCATCTTCACGGACAAATTCGCCCCCGCTTGCCTTTGTGTCATACCAGATGTCGTGCCACTTACCCTCTATCAGCTTGCCCATATCATTCACCTGTTTCAATCTTGTTTATATCTAATACGGTTTCATTCTATGCCTGACAGCATAGTGGCTAAACCCAACCGAATTGGCTTAGTTGTTCGAAAATTTCGATGGAATTGGCAAAAGTGGTCAGACTCAATTACCTGCAACAAAAACAAAAAAAGCGCGACGCTAAAAAAGCAGCCGCGCTTAAGCCCGTCACAGGCTGAATGGGTGGATACTACACTTCCACGTGCAGGCAGGACACCGCGTGTGTGTCGTTACCTTGAATAGATGGGCGTTGCTGAGCACACACCTCCGTCGCCTGAGGGCAACGGGTACGGAAGACACAACCCGATGGCGGGCTGATTGGTGATGGCAGGTCGCCTTCCAGCATCTCTATTTTCTTCGCGCGTTCCAGCTTCGGATCCGGAATTGGTACCGCAGACATCAACGCACGGGTGTAAGGGTGCTTAGGTTCGGCAAACAGTGCATCGGCCTCCCCCAATTCCACTGCGTTCCCCAAGTACATCACCAGTACACGGTCTGAAATGTGTTTGACGACCGACAGGTCATGGGCAATAAAGACCAAAGACAAGCCCAGCTCTTTTTGCAGCTCTTTCAGCAGGTTCACTACCTGAGCCTGAAT
The DNA here is from genome assembly GCF_009904845.1 of Vibrio sp. V38_P2S17PM301. NCBI lineage: Bacteria > Pseudomonadati > Pseudomonadota > Gammaproteobacteria > Vibrionales > Vibrionaceae > Vibrio > Vibrio sp. V38_P2S17PM301. Next base: position 54,169 of record NZ_WXWO01000021.1, read on the forward strand.
CGAAACGTCCAGTGCCGACACTGGCTCGTCACAAATGATCATCTTGGGCTTAAGGATAAGAGCACGGGCAATCCCGATACGCTGACACTGACCACCTGAGAATTCATGCGGGTAACGGTTGATCACGTTTGGCAGCAGGCCGACTTTCGCCATCATCTGCTTGACGCGGCCTTTCACTTCGTCTTTAGACAACTCCGGATAGAACGTCTCCAGCGGCTCGGCGATGATGTCACCCACTGTCATACGTGGGTTCAGTGACGCCAGAGGATCCTGGAAAATCATCTGGATCTCTTTGCGCGTTTCACGGCGCTGGATGTTCTGCATCTTAGTCAGATCCTGACCCAGCCACACTACTTCGCCATCTGTTGCTTCAACCAAACCGATAATAGCGCGAGCAAAAGTGGACTTACCACAACCAGATTCGCCCACAACGCCCAACGTTTCACCTTCATACAAACGGATATTAACGCCGTCGACGGCTTTTAGATTAGCCGGCTTTGACCATGGCCAGGCGGATTTCGATGCGATGCTGAAGTGAACTTTAAGATCTTTAACATCTAACAATAGTTTTTTGTCTATGCTCATTTTGCCCAAGCCTCCCAATCAGAAAAACATGCACGCTGACGACCGTCACCAAACGGAGTCAGAATCGGTGCTTCACTCTTACAACGTTCAGTCACACGGTGACAACGCTCTTGGTAAGGGCAACCTGGTGGCAAACGCAGCAGGTTTGGCGGGTTGCCTGGAATCGTCGGCAAAATTTCGCCTTCGGTATCCAGACGCGGGATGGCTTTTAGCAGACCTTCCGCATATGGGTGGCTTGGATTATAGAAGATTTCGTCTACCGTGCCGTATTCCATGGTACGACCGGCGTACATCACCAGTACTTTGTCACACGAACCAGCAACGACGCCCAGATCGTGGGTGATCATGATGATGGCAGTGTTGAACTCGCTCTTCAGCTCATTCAATAGGTCCATGATCTGCGCCTGGACGGTTACGTCCAGTGCCGTTGTCGGCTCATCGGCGATCAGCAGTTTCGGACGACACAGCAAAGCCATGGCGATCATTACACGCTGACGCATACCACCTGAAAACTCGTGCGGGTACATGGTAATACGCTTACGCGCTTCCGGAATTTTCACCGCTTCCAGCATACGCACAGACTCTTCAAACGCTTCTGCTTTGCCCATACCTTTGTGCAGCATCAGTACTTCCATCAGCTGATCGCTGACCTTCATGTACGGATTGAGCGACGTCATCGGGTCCTGGAAGATCATAGCGATCTGTTCAGCACGAACTTTGTTGAGGGCTTTTTCTGGCAGGTTGAGGATCTCGTTACCTTCAAACTTTGCGCTACCAGAGATCTTACCGTTTTTAGCCAGCAAACCCATGATAGAGAAAACGGTCTGGGATTTACCTGAGCCCGATTCACCCACAATACCCAATGTTTCTCCCTGGTTTAGGGAGAAGTTCAAATCGTTGACTGCGGTAACGATACCATCTTGCGTGGTGAATTCGACGCGCAGATCTTTGACATCTAATAAACTCATCATTGCTTCCTTAATCTTGCTCTATTTTTATCTGTCTTTTGGATCCAGCGCATCGCGCAGACCATCACCAACGTAGTTGAAGCAGAACAGCGTCACGACCATAAACAATGCCGGGAAGGCCAACTGCCATACCGCCACTTCCATGGTGTTCGCCCCTTCTTGCAGAAGTGCGCCCCAACTTGTCATTGGCTCTTGAACGCCAAGACCAAGGAATGAAAGGAAAGATTCCGTCAGAATCATGCTTGGGATCAGCAGGGTTGAGTAAACCGCAACGATACCCAATACGTTTGGCACAATATGACGGGTGATGATTTTCCAGTTGCTGACACCACACACGTGCGCCGCTTCGATAAACTCTTTGCTACGCAGGCTCAGTGTCTGACCACGTACAATACGGGCCATATCCAGCCAGGCAATTGCACCAATCGCGACGAAAATCAGCACGATATTACGGCCAAAAAACGTCACCAGAACAATCACCAGGAACATAAACGGAATCGCGTACAGGATTTCCAGAATACGCATCATAATACGGTCAACTTTGCCACCGATGAAGCCCGATGCCGCGCCATAAAGCGTACCAATCAGTACCGCAACCAACGCGCCCATCACGCCCACCATCAATGAGATACGACCACCTACCAGAGTACGGACGTACAAGTCACGTCCCAACGCATCCGTACCAAACAAATGTTCCATCGACGGCGCTGCGTGCATCGCGTACCAGTCAGTGTCTTCATACGTATACGGTGCCAGCATTGGCAGGAAAATGACTGCCAGAGTCATCAGCATCAGAATAAACAGGCTCACCATCGCCGCTTTGTTACGCATAAAGCGGATACGGGCGTCTTGCCACAAACTGCGACCTTCAATTTCCAGGTTTTCGGAAAACTTTTCGATCGCGTCCAGATTCTCTTTTTTCGTCAACATACTAATACTTCCCTGTTAGTAACGAATTTTCGGGTCAATCGCTGCAAGCAGAATATCCACTACTGCGTTAAACAGAATGAACAGGAAACCAATCAGAATGGTTACACCCATAACCAGTGAGTAGTCACGGTTAAATGCAGCGTTTACAAACAGTTTGCCGATACCTGGCAGACCGAAAATAGTTTCAATAACAACAGAACCGGTAATGATACCGACGAAGGCCGGGCCCATGTACGACACAACAGGAAGCAGTGCAGGTTTCAGCGCGTGTTTCAGGATGATGTAACGGTAGCTCAGACCTTTTGCACGTGCAGTACGGATAAAGTTACTGTTCAGCGTTTCAATCATTGAACCACGGGTAATACGTGCGAACGTCGCCACGTATAACAAGGACATCCCTAATACTGGTAACGCCATGTACTTGAAGGAGCCGTCCAGCCAGCCCCCGGCGGGCAGCCACCCAAGGTTGATCGAGAATAGATAGATGAGAACCGGAGCCAACACGAAGGATGGCATCACCACCCCGAGCATGGCGGTCGCCATGATGGTGTAATCAAGCCAGGTATTTTGCCGCAAAGCCGCGATCGTCCCGACGGTGACCCCCATAATAAGGGTGAAGATAAACGCAACGAAGCCCACTTTCGCTGAAACAGGCAGGGCATCAGAAATCAGCTCGTTTACCGTGAAATCTTTGTATTTAAACGAAGGACCAAAATCACCGACCATAATGTTGGTCAAGTAAGTGGTGTACTGCTCGAATACTGGTTTATCAAGACCGTATTTAGCATTGATGTTTGCCATTACCTCAGGAGGCAATGGTCGCTCACTAGAGAACGGGTTACCTGGTGCGAAACGCATCAGAAAGAAAGATATAGTGATCAAAACCAACATGGTTGGGATCGCTTCAAATATCCGTTTTGCAATGAATTTAATCATAAACTCACTCTTTCAGTCTGTGACAATTTAAAATGAAGAAAGACGCTGCATGTGCGTCTCTATCATTCGATAGCACATGCAGTGTCTGGATTATTTATAATTTTTTTGCTGAGTAAGGTTACTTAGCTTTGATGTACAGATCTTTGGAGAAGATCTTGTCTTCCGCGTTGTTCGCTGGGTAACCACCAACAGTTGGCGATACCAGACGCGACTTCACGTATTGGTAGATTGGTGCGATAGGCATATCGCGAGCCAGAAGTTTCTCTGCGTCAGTGTACAGCTTCTCGCGCTCAGCTTCAGAGGTTGTCGCCATCGCTTTTTCCATCACGCCATCGTACTCGTTGCTGAAGTACTTAGGATCGTTAGAGCTGTTGTTTGACTGCATCAGAGACAGGAATGAAGACGCTTCGTTGTAGTCGCCACACCAACCAGCACGAGTGACGTCAAAGTTACCCTGACGACGCGTGTCCAGGTAAGTTTTCCACTCTTGGTTTTCCAGTGAAACGTCTACGCCCAGGCTCTTCTTCCACATAGACTGGATAGCGGTCGCAATCTTCTTGTGGTTTTCAGAAGTGTTGTAAAGCAGCGTGAATTTCAGTGGGTTGGCGCTGTCGAAGCCCGCTTCCGCCAGCAGCTTCTTCGCCGCTGCTTCACGCTCTTTCTGAGTCATCTTGCCGTAAGCAGGCATTTCCGGGTGGAAACCTGCAGTGATTTCAGGCGTCAGGAAGTAAGCCGGTTTCTGACCTTGGCCCAGAATCGCTTTTGAAATGATGTCGCGATCGATAGCGTAAGACAGGGCCTTACGGACGCGAACGTCATCAAAAGGTGCTTTCTTGTTGTTGAAACCGTAGTAGTAAGAACACAGGTTACCCTGTACCTGAACAAAATCAGGGTGCTCTTTTTGCAGACGCTTGAAGTGCTCAATTGGCAGTTCGTTTGTGATTTGGATTTCACCGGACAGGAAGCGGTTCATTTCAGCCACTTGGTTCTCGATTGGCAGATAAGTGACCTTATCAAGCACAGTGTGCTCGTTGTCCCAGTAGAACTTGTTGCGTTTCAGTTCGATACGCTCGTTCACAACCCAGTTGTCCAGTACAAATGCACCGTTCCCAACGAAATGTTCAGGTTTGGTCCATTTGTCGCCGAATTTTTCTACCGTTGCACGGTGAACTGGTTTAACAGTGGTGTGGCCCATCATCTTCACGAAGTAAGGCAGCGCTGTTTCCAGTTTGATCTCCAGTGTGTTCGCGTCCAATGCTTTAACACCCAGAGTCTCTTTGTCTTTTTTGCCAGCAATAATATCGGCAGCATTTTCCATGGTGGTCATTTCCAGGTACCACGAGTATGGAGATGCTGTTGCTGGATCCACGGCACGCTTAAAGCTGTACACAAAGTCTTCAGCGGTTACAGGATCGCCGTTAGACCATTTTGCGTCTTTGCGTAGGTGGAAAGTGAAGGTTTTGTTGTCTGTCGTTTCCCAGCTTTCTGCAACACCAGGGATGGTATTGCCGTCCGCGTCCTGGTTTACCAAGCCTTCCAATAGATCACGGATAACGTGCGATTCTGGCACACCCTCAGTTTTTTGAGGATCCAGAGACGCAACTTCAGTACCGTTACCACGGACTAATTCCTGAACATCGGCGAGTTTAGTACCAGCTGGAACATGTGCTGCGAAAGTTGCCGTAGAAGTGGCGGCCACTGCAAGACCGGCACCGAGAAGCAGTGCCTGAGTGATTTTGTTCTTATACATGCGTAAAACTCCAAGTTTTTATTTTGCATCCATGACTTCCTTGTAGAGTTCACCAGAACGGCTAGTGATTTAGATTTCTTTAGCGCAAATACTAAAAATAAAAACCTAAAGGCCCTACAAAGATTGGGGCACACATTAGCAATCATTGAAGCAATTTGCCATAAAAATGTAGCAAAAAGCGGTTTAATATTACGTTTTCGTCAAGTTTCTGGTCAAAAAGTCTGCTAAAAATCTAAACTCCGCATTTTTGGATTATTTAGATAGTACGGCTCAGAGACTCATGCCGAATTGACTAAAAAATAACGCTTAATCAGCATTATCATCTGCCCACTTGCAACAAATTTAACATTTTATTTACTCAATTGGCATCCTGCTTTTATCATCGTCCGCCAGTTTAAGCACTAATTGTGAGCATTATCACCGTCTGTATCCTTCCGCACCTATGCCACCGTGCGCTTACTCACACAGTGACATAAAACGCTTCAATATCAAGCGTCTGTTGACGGGACAGCACACATAAAAAAGCGCGGGCATTGCCCGCGCTTTTCTTCCACTCAAAGTGCTAGTCGACTTGATGTAAATGCACATCCATCTTACGAAACGGTATTTCGATGCCATTGCTATCCAGAGCTTCTTTGACAGCCAGGTTAAGGTCCCAGAACACAGGCCAGTAGTCAGAACGCTTGACCCAAGGACGCACAATAAGCTGTACCGATGACTCCGCCAACGCGTTGACTCCGATCTTAACTTCCGGCTCTTTCAACACGCGAGGATCACTTTCGACCACCTCACGCAGCACCTGTTGAACCTGTCTCAGATCCGCCTTGTAGGAAACCGCAAACACAAAATTGATCCGACGGGTATCGTAACGGGAGACATTGGTGATCGGGCCTTTCATGATCGACGAGTTCGGTACCACAATCATCTTGTTGTCGCCGGTTTTCAGTATGGTTGAGAAAATCTGAATCGCCTGCACCGAACCCGAAACACCAGCAGCCTCAATGAAGTCGCCCGACTTAAACGGACGAAACAGCACAATCAAGACCCCGGACGCGAAGTTGGACAGTGACCCTTTCAGAGCCAAGCCCACCGCCAGACCTGCCGCACCCAGTACAGCAATGATCGACGCCGTCTCAATACCAATCCGGCTCAGCACCGCAACCAGCACAAAGGCCAAAATTCCATAGCGAACAATACTGGAGACAAAGCTGGTAACGGCCTTATCCACCCCCTTTTGACCCAACAACTTTTCAACCGTAGCGGCGATGGTTTTGCTGAGCATACTCCCCACAATCAGGATCAGCAGAGCGGCAATCACATTGACGCCATACTGAACCAACAAGCCTGAATGACTGACCAACCAGTCACTCACCTGATTTACAGACTCAACGGCCATCGTTTTTCTCCAAACAGAGCAATTTATATTGCTGATATTATTAACGATTATTGTTTCTGCTTACATGCAATTTGTTAAGCGCGCAGACAATATAGCAAAGCTTATCGAGCGCAAAGTAAAAAGATGAGACAAGTGGTAAAAATGCATCCCAGCCATCGCTGCAACGTGGAAATAACGTGCAAAAACAACAACGCTCACCGGAGTGAGCGTTGACGAGCAGATACATTGAGTGGCATTAACCAATCAGGCGAGCATTGATCTCCGTCTCTTCATTAAACACCACGGTTTGAGCACGTTTAAAGAAGTTAAAGTCAGTCGCCGTAGCGCTGGTGTAAGCGCCCATCATACGACCAATCACCAAATCACCGTTGTCCAGTTTCGGCAACATCACGTCTTCGGCAATCACATCAATACTGTCACAAGTTGGGCCAGACAACACGCTAGGGATCAGCTCACCACCCTGTTTGAGAGTCACCAGTGGGTATTGCGCGTCATCGAACATCAAACCGCTGAACGAACCATAAATGCCATCATCCAAGTAGTACCACATCTGACCTTCTCGCTCCGCTTGCCCCATCACAGATGCAACACTCATGACCGCTCGGGCCACAATAAAACGCCCCGGCTCTGCCAGAACCTGAACGGTTTCAGGTAATTCGCTCAACGCCTGATTGATCGGCATACAAAATTGATCAATGGGCATCACCGCTTCGCTGTAGCTAACCGGAAAACCACCACCTATATCCAGTGTGCTCAGTGCAGGTAAACCACGTGCGACCACTTGCTCCATCACCATTTTACAGGTTCGGATCGCGTCCACGTATTTTTGCGGATTAGTGGTTTGCGATCCCACATGAAAAGACAAGCCTTTCACACGGATATTCCACGCCTGCGCCGTTTCGATAATGGTCAGCGCCTGATCAGGTGAACAGCCAAATTTTTTCGACAGATCGGCGAACGCTTCTGAATTTCGAAAACTCAGACGCACCAGCAGTTCAACGTCGTCACTGTAAGCCTTGAACTTTTCCAGCTCATTGAGGTTATCAACCACAAAGACATGACAGCCATACGCCAAGGCATCGCGAATATCCGCGTCGCGTTTAATCGGGTGAGTATGAATGGTACGCTCAGCCGGAACCCCTTCCTGTGCCACCAGCTCAACCTCACCTGTGGTGGCCAAGTCAAAACTGGCTCCTTCTTGCATCAGGGTTCTGACCACGGCCGGATGCGGTAGCGGCTTCAAAGCAAAGTGCAGTGTCACAGTTGGCAGCGCGCTATGCAGCGCACGGTATTGCTGACGAATGACATTGCAATCAAGCATTAATAATGGTGCGCCAAATTGCTCCACCGAGGTTTCGATAAGTGCAATGTCATCCGCCGACAGCGTTGGAGAAGTGAAAGATTGAAAATTCAGAACTGAGTGTGCGTGAGCCATGGCAAACCTCTAATATAAAGGCACCTTCCATCGGCAATATGATGAAAAGTGGAGCGTCAAAAAAAGCGCGGATGCGCAGTCAAAGTCACTCTTGGATAGTTGCTCTATCGCCTTGCCACAAAACCAGCTGTGATGTACTCGGATTGGCTATCATCAAGAAGCACGGCGATAGTAAGGTCATCCCTCACCAGGCGCAATAAAAAAGCAGCCATTTGAAAGCAAAACATTTTTATGGTTTTGATAACCATTTTTAATCCTGAGTATACAGGTCGTTGGTCTCAAACATCCCAGAGTGAACATTCCCGAATCGGCATATTTTTTCTCTTGGGCAGAAAACATGAATATACCAAGCAATCCTAATATAAACCGAACTAATAAATTAACCATGTAACATTAAAAATAAAATTAAAATTTTAAAATCAGTAATAAAGACTTAATCGTTAAAAGAAAGAGACGCCGGTTATTATATTAGTATTTGGTAAATATCACGTTATCCTTTTTATTCAAGACAATGGTAAACATTAGAGTAGAAGACGCGTTAGTACACCAGCACTAAAATTAAATACACTGATAAATCTTACTCATAAACAAACAC